>CAVCWN010000188.1:0-10961 GCA_963605975.1 Desulfovibrionaceae bacterium
CGTAAACATCCACCCCATGCGTAATCATTGCCGCCATTTGAAAACGACCAGCTCTTTCGTAAACAGTTGCGTCTTTCGTAAACAGTTGCGTCTTTCGTAAACATTCACGCCATTCGAAAACGACCACCTCTTTCGAAAACAGTTGCGTCTTTTGTAAACATTCACGTCATTTGTAAACAACTGCTCCATTCGTAAACATCCACCCCATTCGTAACCATCTGTACATTTCGAAAACATCCATCCCTATATTCATCCTTGAGAAATCCCCGAAAATTTTCTATAATTCCACCGCTATGAGCAGTGAATCGATTCAAGAAGTTGATGGTGAAAAAATAACAATTCGGGGTGCCCGCGAGCACAATCTTAAAAATATTTCCCTTTCAATCCCAAGAAATAAACTTGTCGTGATAAGCGGTTTAAGTGGTTCAGGAAAATCTTCCCTGGCATTTGACACACTTTTTGCGGAAGGCCAGCGCCGTTACATGGAAAGCCTTTCCAGTTACGCAAGGCAGTTTTTGGGCCGCATGGACAAGCCTGATGTTGATATGATCACGGGTCTTTCTCCGGCCATTTCAATTGAACAAAAAACTACTCATAAAAATCCACGCTCAACTGTGGGAACTGTTACAGAAATTTATGACTACTACCGCCTGCTTTTTGCAAGAATAGGTTTGGCTCACTGTCCTAACTGTGGCCGCGAAATAAAAGAACAGTCAGTGGATCAAATTATTGATTCCATTTTAAGTTGGAACCAGGGAACAAAAGTAACATTAATTTCTCCTGTCATAAAAGGAAAAAAAGGTGAGCATGTAAAAATAATTGAAGATGCAAAAAAGGCTGGTTTTGTCCGCGCAAGAATTGATGGTCTTATGGTTGACCTTGAAGATTCCATCAAACTGGACAAGCAGAAAAAACATACAATCGAAATTATAATTGACCGCCTTGTAATAAAAGATGATATAAGAAGCCGCCTGGCAGATTCAGTTGAAACTGCTTTAAAAAATTCAAATGGCCTCATGATTGCCCTGCGCCGTGTTTACAAAGAAGATGAAGCCTATTCAAAAGTTACCGCTGAACTTGACAAAAAAGGCACTCCTTACAACAGCCAGGCAGATTTTATTGAAGAAGAAATTTTCTTTTCGCAAAAGAATGCTTGTCCTGAATGCGGCATCTCAATTCCGGAATTGCAGCCAAGACTTTTTTCTTTTAACAATCCATTCGGCGCCTGTCCTGAATGTACGGGGCTGGGTGAAAAAATGGAATGGAATGAAAAACTCATTATTCCAGATATGTCTTTGTCTTTTAACCAGGGGGCCCTGCCTTTTTACAATCCTGAAAGTGAATGGAACCAGGCCCTTTTTTCTGCAGTCGCAAAAGAAGCGGGCTTTTCTCTGGACACTCCTTTTGATCAATTAACAAAAAAACAATTTGATTATTTGTGGAATGGAAATGAAAATATAAATTTAAATTGGATTTACAAAAAGCAAAGCGGTGAAGGTTACAGTAAATACAATCGTCCATGGCTAGGCGTTTTGAATGACATGCAAAGGCGTTACAATGAAGCCTGGGGTGAAAATCAAAGGGAACGCATTCAGGAAAAATTTATGTCTGTTTCTACATGCAAAAGCTGTAACGGAAAAAGACTTAGAAAGGAAGCCCTGTGCGTAACGGTTGGTGGAAAAAATATTTTTGAACTTACGGAACTTTCTGTTTTGGGCACAATCGATTTTTTCAAAAAACTGGAACTTACAGAAAATCAGCAGAAAATATCCCAGCAGGTTTTAAAAGAAATTTCCAATCGATTAAACTTTTTAAAAAACGTGGGCCTTGAATATTTGACACTCGAACGTTCTGCCGCAACACTTTCCGGTGGTGAAGCCCAGAGAATCCGTCTTTCAACACAAATTGGTTCTGGACTTACAGGCGTTATGTATATTTTGGATGAACCTTCAATCGGTCTGCACCAGAGGGACAACCAGAGGTTAATCGATTCACTTACCTATCTTCGCGATTTGGGAAACACAGTGATTGTTGTTGAACACGATGAACAGACTTTGCGTACTGCGGATTACCTTGTTGACATAGGACCAGGAGCTGGTGTTCACGGAGGAAAGGTGATGGCTGCCGGCAGTCCAGATTTTGTTAGCAAAGTAGAAAAATCTGTGACAGGGCAGTACCTAGCTGGAAAAATTGTCATGCAAATTCCAAAAGAAAGAAGAAAGGGAAATGGAAATTTTATAAGTCTTGAAGGAGTGACAGAACATAATTTAAAAAACATAAGTGTAAAAATTCCGCTTGGAACTTTTACATGCATAACAGGTGTTTCTGGCTCTGGAAAATCAACTTTGCTGAATGATGTTTTCTTCCCGGCTGCCAGTAATTTTATTATGAGAACAAATTACACTGCAGGTGCATATAAAAAAATAGCCGGTCTGGAAAATATTGATAAAGTAATCAGTGTGGATCAAAGTCCTATTGGGCGCAGTCCAAGAAGTAATCCTGTTACCTACATTGGTGTCTTTGACAAAATCCGCGAGCTTTATGCTTCACTTCCTTTGGCGAAGGCTCAGGGCTACAAGGCTGGCCGTTTTAGTTTTAATGTTAAGGGTGGCCGCTGTGAAAACTGTCAGGGGGCCGGCACCATCACAATTGAAATGAATTTTTTGCCTGATGTTTTTATTCAGTGCGATGTCTGTCAGGGAAGAAGATTTAATCACGAAACACTGAATGTGGAATACAAGGGAAAATCAATTTCTGATGTGCTGGATATGACTGTCGAAGATGCGGTTGAATTTTTTTCTAACATTCCGCAAATCCAGAAAAAATTGCAGACTTTAAAAGACGTTGGTTTGGGCTACATTCGCCTTGGTCAAAATGCCCTTACCTTAAGCGGTGGTGAAGCCCAAAGAGTAAAACTTGCCGCGGAACTCAGCCGGCCTTCCACTGGAAAAACATTGTACATTTTAGACGAGCCTACCACAGGACTGCATTTTGTTGATATAATACAGTTGATGGATGTTATCCAGAAACTGGTGGACAAGGGCAACACAGTTGTGATGATTGAACACAATCTGGACGTTATTTGCCAGGCGGATTATATAATTGATCTGGGCCCTGAGGGTGGAGCAGGCGGCGGTCAGTTGATTGCATGCGGCAGCCCTGAAGAATTGCAGAATGTGAAAAAAAGTTATACAGCTTTTTACATTAAGCAAATGCTCGAAAAAGAAAAAAATCGGTCTGGGAAAAATTGATTTAAAATCGATTTTAAAATTGCTTTTAAAATCGACAGAAAATCACTTTAAAAATCGAAGTGAAAAATTTTGTAAAGAGTTTTAAGTTGAAGAAAAATAATTTGAATGGGAAAATAAAAAGACTTCTCTTACTGGCAGTTTTTTGCCTTTGCACTTTGGGATTTTCTTTTGCAACTACAATTACAATTGATTCTGCTTCTTCAACCGAATACACAAAAAATCAAGACACTGGGGAAGATGAAATTGTTTTGTCAGGTTCGGTTTCCATTTCAGTAACATCGTCTTCTTCAAAGGTTGTAATTTCTGCAGACCTTGTTACCTACAACCGGGTAACTCAAATGCTTTTTGCCCAGGGAAACGTTACTCTCTTACAGTCAGACTCTTCCGGCGGAGGGGAAAGCATTACGGCTGCATCTCTTTTGTTTAACACGGCAACATTGGAAGGTGTTTTTGACAATGGTCGCGTTGTTCAGGTGCAAAGTGACGCAATCAATTTACCTTCAGGTTCCACGCTGATTGTAAATTCACAAATGTTTGGTCGCGATTCATCTTCAACAATCGCTTTTAAAAATGGCGAACTTACTTTTTGTGATGACGAAAATCCCCACTGGAAAATTAAAGCATCAAAAATCTGGCTTTTGCCCGGCGGAGAATTTGCTTTTTTTAATGCCATACTTTATGTGGGACAAATGCCCATTTTATATCTTCCGGCTTTTTACTATCCAAAAGATGAACTCATTTTTAATCCTTCTTTTGGAACTGATGAACGCAGGGGAAAATTTCTTCAGACAACAACTTACATCTTAGGCCGTAAACCCTTAGATTCATCATCTTCTGGTGACGACGTTGGCGCTGCTCTCTTTAACTTTATGAAATCTTCTACACTCAAAGAGCAGGTGAGGGAAGGTTTAGTCCTTCACAATCTGGATGAAAATTACAAGGGTGACACAAGCAGTTATTTAAAAGTCAAGGCGGATTATTATTCTAACCTGGGCGGAATGTTTGGCATAGAAGGAGTTTTTAAACCACAGAAATTCATAACGAATCTTTCTGCTTCCCTTAACATTGCATTCAGCAACACCGTTTTTTACGATTCATCATATTCAACATACACGCCATATTCTTCGGCCGGAAAAATTTACCACGATTCTTCAAATTTTATGGGAATGATTTTGCCTTTCCGCTACAGTGCAAATCTTTCCTTAACAATGAACCGGCCTTTTAATTTAACTTTGTCACTTCCGCTTTATTCGGACAAGGCCTTCCAGGGTGATTTTGAAGACAGAAGCGAATACCTGGACTGGATAGGAATGTTTTTAAATAATGATGATGATGATTCAACTTCTACAATCAGTTCATTCACATGGTCGCTTTCATCTTCATACACAATTCCTCTGCCGGAAAAAATAAAACCTTACGTTTCAAACTTTTCCCTTTCGTCTCTTTCAGCGTCAATGCTTTTTTCTTCAGCAACAAATTCTTCTCTTACAAATGAAAACTCTGACAGCTGGACCAGCTACACTCCGGAAAAATATTTTTTCTATCCTTCGCAAGTCATTCCGGTAAAAGCTTCTTTTAGAATTTCAGGAACTCTTTTTGACATAGGCTCAAACAAAACAAAGAAAGTGTCAAATGTAAAATGGCCTTTGGCCCTTTCAGTCCCGAAAGATTTTTTAACTGACGAAGAAAAAGAAAATCTTGCTTCAAAAAAAGATGAATCATCTCTTTCTGATGGGGAAGACTCTTTAACGAAAGAAGGAAATTCTGGTGAAAGCAGCGACTCTTTGACAAAAGACGCAAACTCTTCGGCTGCCACCACATCTTCATCAAAAGACGTAAATTCTTCGCCAGATGCCGCAGACCAAGCTTCGCAAAAAGCAGATCCTGAATTAACATTCATAGACAATTTGCTTCCTCAATTGACAAGTGCCACTCCACCTTCTGTAACAAACATTCAGGGCCTTACATACAAATTGGATTATTCCATTTCACCATCTTTTATTTCTCAGATAAACTATTCAAGTTCATCATTACAAAAACCGGAAGACTTTGACTGGTCAAACATTTATTCAACATATTACCAGATAAAAATTCCTGTAACGCTGACAAGCAATTTTTCTTACCGTTCATCATTTTTTACAATTGCAAATACGTTGAACTTTAATCCTGTTTTCCAGGGCCACCCAAATCTTTCTGGCTATTCACAAGAGTCAGCCCTTAGCGTAAAAAAAACAGATTACAGCGCAAAGAAACTGGATTTAACGGAAACGAATGCCATTTCCTTTAAGCCTTTTATAAACACACAGATGTTTAAAAATACAAGTTTAAGCTGGAACTCAACCATAAAAGTCATTCGCACAGAATTTTTGGGTGATGTAGATAATCCCAAATGGGAATATCTTACAATGGACTTGACGGATGACGAATGTGTAACAGTCCACACACTGTCTGCAAATATAGCAGCCAGCCAGGGTGAAAATTTTTCTCAAAGCCTTACCCTGTCTACAACTCTTCCACCCCAACTGGATTCCTACACCGCAAATCTTTCTTTAACATTCCCATACATCACTTTAAACTTTGCAGGTGGAATTGAAAAATCTTCAGACACAGACGCCGTTTGGGAAAAAGATCCCTTCCAGGAATCAGCAACATTAAAATTCTTAAAAGGAAATTTACGCTTTACCCAAAGCTTCAATTATAATTTTGAAAGCGCACAGCCTGAATCATTAAAGCTTGCCGCTTCATACAAGAATCTGCAGCTGGCCTTTACAATGGCCCGCACTTATCCTTATACATTCGATTCATCAAGCGGCTGGACTGCAAAAAGCGAAAAAGAATTTCTTCCTTCTACAGCAAGCCTTGCATATTCTTATTCATCAAAGTGGCGCTACTGGAAAAACAGAATAGTCTTTGCTCCATCCATTTCAACAAGCATAGTTTACGACTGTTTAAAACCGACCAGTTCCTATTTTAAATTCACACCATCCATTTCATTTAAAATAAATGATTTTCTGGAACTGTCCCTTTCCGCAGACACAAAAAATTCTGTCATCTACCGCTACATCCAGGGTATGACAAATTCAGAATACCAGATTGCCGGTGAAACAAATCCATTTGTCGATCTCTTTAACTCATTCGCCTTCTGGGGCGACGGTGCCTTCTACGACCCAGACCAGACAAAAAGAAAAGCGTCAGGATTTAAATTAAAAAGTTTAAACCTCACACTCACACACGATCTTGACGACTGGGATTTTTCTGCAAGCGTAAGTGTCAAACCTCGCTTGACCACAGACGATCTTGGAAAATACTACTACGACTTCACTCCATATTTTACCTTCGCCGTCAGCTGGCGCCCAATGAGCAGCATCAAAGCCGAAATCGCAGACGAGTACGGCAAGTGGGTCATGAACCCGTAATTTTTTTATGATATGGGCGTTACCTGCCTTTCAGGCAGGTCGGGCTATCCGGGGTTTCGCTGTCGCTCCATTCCTCCGCTACGCTCCGGAACGCCTTCGGCGCCCCTCCTATCCCTAACGCGAAGCGTTAGGGCCGTTCGCGTAAGCGAACACGTCCAATCGAAGACTTTTGCGAAGCAAAAGTCTAAGCCAATGCGAAGCATTGGCCGTATCCCTAACGCGAAGCGTTAGGGCCGTTCGCGTAAGCGAAGTTAACTCTTTATCACAAAAAAAATCCTGCAAAAAAAAATCAAAAAAAATTTGAAAAAATAAAAATTCGTCTTATAATAATTAAAGACGCAGGAAGCGTTAACTTTTTTTAAAGGAGATAATTGCTTATGGCAGCAATCGATGTTAGCAAGGTAAAGGAAAGTCTTGAAAAAGTTTACACACAGTTGGGTAAATATGTTGCAGGTGCTTTCTCTTCAGATGAAAAAAAATCTGTAGACAAAAGTGATGATGGCATTTCATCTTATCTTACAAAAATTTCATCTTACCTTGAAAAAATTGAAAAGGCTAAAGGTTTAGCAACAAAGGCAAAATCTGTTGCATCTTCAGTAAAGTCTGTTGCAGACAAACTTGGCCTTGGCACAAAAAAGGCCAGCACAACAAAGAAAGCTTCTACTACTGCAAAAAAAACTACTACAGCAAAGAAAACTACAAGTGCAGCAAAAAAAACAGGTGCCAAAAAAACTAGTACTGCAAAAAAAGCAAGTACTAAAAAATCTTCAAAATAAGATTTTTTAAAAAGCGCAGTAATTTTTTTACTGCGCTTTTTTTAGAGATACCCTTAACATCCATTTTTATGACATTTTTTCAGGACTTGTAATAATATTGTATTTATTCTAGAATAAAAAAATAACAAGTTTTTAGGAGTCTTTATGAAAAAAGTATTATTACTTCTTTCACTTTTTTTGCTTCCAGCAATTTTTGCTTTTGCCCAGGAAGTTAACCAGAAGACTAGTCAAGAAGAAGTTCTTTTTACAGAAGAAAATCTTGCAGCAGAAAATAATCAAGACATTATTGTACAAATCAATTCTTTAATTGCTGAAGATTTTTTTTCTAACCAAAACCAGATAAAAAGTCTTTCTTCAAGCCTTACGTTTGAAGAAAGAAGTCTTATTTACAATACAGTCCTTCAAGACAATGAAGAAAAAGTCAGACAGACCAAGCTTTTGAATTTTTTTGTAGGCTACGGAGTTGGTTCTTTCAGGCAGGGTGACAGGCAGGCTTTCGTTCCACTTTTAATTACAGACATTATTTCTTCTGTGGCTTTTTATGGAGCAGGTTCTGTAGCATTAGTTTATTGGGGTGCCAATGTATTTTCCAATCTGCTGGCGATGATGGTTTCACCTGCTGGCGGAACTCCCTATGTTTGGGAATGGGCTTATGTAACAGAAATGAAAGTCCTTTCTGTCATAGCGTGCGTGGGCCTGACAGGATTACTTACTACAAGAATTCTTTCTTTAATCCTTCCAGAAAACTATTCAGAAAAATTTAATGCTAGCCTGCTGGATTCTTTAAATTTAAATGACAGCCTGGAAAGCATTTCCATAAGGCCTTTTGTCATTCCTTCACAAAAGCCTGGTCTGGGCTTGGCCTTTTGCCTGAATTTTAAAAATTGATTTATTTTCAATTTTGAATAAAGGGCATCTCTCAAAATTGCAATTTTTAGAGGCTCCCTAAAAAAAAAACTAGCCTTTGGCATAGAATGGTGGTATTCTTTAACAAATGAAAACTCTCAAATATTTTTTTCTAATTTTAACTTTGTCTTTTTTGGCCCTCTCTTGTGGATTTAAGGCTCCTTCTTCATCTCTTACTTTTACCTTGCCACTTGACCTTCTAAAAGACGAGGCTGAAAGTTCAACTTCTGATGAAAGTTCTAGTTCTGAAGATATTACATACACCCTTCGAATTTCCGTTTGGGGAAACTTTGAAAATTCACCAATAAGCCAGGAATGGGACTTTTCTTCAAGTGACTTAAAGAATGCCACTAAAAAACAATATAAAATGGAAAAGTTGCCGGTAAATGAAAAAGTTGAAGTTTGCGCCTTTCTTTTTAAAAACGAAAATGGTGACAAAAGCCTTATATACATGTCCCATGATGGTAACAATAAAGCTGATACAATTTTTCTTTGCCAGGAAGAACATGAAATCACCCTTACTTTATATAAACTTACAGACAGTAAAAGTGACAGCGGTGAAAGCGGTAGTGGAAGTGACACTGGCGCAGAAGATTCTAGTGAAGAAAGTGAAAAGCTTTTAAAAAATTTTGTAAAAGTTAATGGCCAGACTGTCACGGGTGCGACAAACACATACAATTACGATGGTGTTTTTATAGCTGGCAGAACTGTAACTTTAAGTGATTTCTACATTGCAAAATATGAAGTTACCCAGGAAGAATATTCTACTGTAATGTCTGACAAAAGTGTTACTGTAATAGACAGCGAGGGCAAGCAGACAGAATACACCCTTGAAGCGTCCCCATCTTTGTGTACGTCAAGCAGCACCACTTATGCACTTCAAGGCCAGACAGATACCAAGCGCCCGGTAGAAAACATTACATGGTACGATGCCATTTATTTTTGTAATGCAAAAAGCCAAAGTGACGGTTTAACGCCTGCCTATGAAATTGGTGTAACAGAAGTAAGCCAGCATTCTTCGGATACAAGCACCACTGACGGAACATCTTCTTCTACTTACCACATAAAGGCAGCCATAGTAGAATTAGCAGAAAATGCAAACGGTTACCGCCTGCCCACAGAAGCCGAATGGGAATTTGCTGGTCGCGGTGGTGACCCTACAGGCGATGACACCCAGTGGACTTTTTCTTTTAGCGGTGCAAATTGTGCAAAGAATGATAGTGGAACATCAACGTATTCCAAGTTATATAATTCCGGACTTGATGACTTTGGCTGGTATGCTTATAACAATAAGACTGGTACTTCAACCAGCGGTAAGCAGCTTGAGGATGCTAATTATAATGCTATTGAAGAGGCCTGTGGCACCCATGAAGTTGGAAAATTAGGAGCAAATTCTTTAGGCCTTTATGACATGAGCGGTAATGTTGCCGAATGGTGTTATGACTGGTATGAAGATGTGACAGCAACTGCTGTAAGTAACCCAACAGGCCCTGCTTCTGGCACACAAAAGGTACGCCGTGGTGGTTCCTGGTATCATGCGGCTAATCAATGTACTGTTTGCTATAGAGGCCTTCAAGTCCTTCCTACAGAAAAAGATGCTTACACGGGTTTTCGTCTGGTAAGAAGCATTCCTTCTGCAAGTAGTGGGGATGAAAGTTCTGCTTCTAGTGCTGGTGGTTCAAGTAGTGGGGATGAAAGTACTAGCGGTGCTGCCGGCACAAGTGAATAAAGGTGATTCTAGAAATTACAATTTGTAGGCTTTTACAATAATGACGGGCTGCTTAAAAAAAATAAGGCAGCCTTTTTTTTTGTCTAGTGTGGAAAAATTTAGTTTTTTAAAAAATTTTATTCTTCTAAAAAAAAATAAAAATGAAGGGGCCTTTCTTTTTGAAAAAAAATTATTCTATTTAAAAAAAATATAGCCCACCGTGTAGCCATGCCGAAGGCAGTCCGAAACCTTCAGGTTTTGGACCGCGCGCAGCAAGTGGCGGAAGGGTGGTTGAAGGAAAGAGGGGATGCTTTAAAAAAAAATCAAAAAAAATAAAAAAAATATTTGACAATATTATCTTCCAGTGCGATACTTTAATTATCAAGTTGATAGTGCTACTATCAGGTAAATACTTAAAAGGGGACGCAAATGGAAGAAAATGATTTTTTTGTCAGCAAGAAAAAATTAAAAAAGAATGTTGAAGACGCTTTTAGTTTTTGTGAATATTTGTGCACTTACGATTCGTCTGCTTCTTTGCCCTGCCAGACGTCTGCGCTGCTTGCGGAATTTTCGATTGACGATTTGATTGAAGAGTCAGAGCTTTCGAGTGAAGAAAAAATTTTTTGTCACCAAAATGATTTTGCTTTTTTTGCAAACTCGTGGCAGTCGTGGGGCGAGGGTGGTGAAATTTTACCTGGTCAAAAACAAAAAAGATATTTTCCGGTCATTCCGCCTTTTAAAAAATATATTTCCTGGCCTGGAAAAATTTCTAAAAAGGATTCCAAAAAAAATAAAAATCTTAAGGAAGGATTTTTTACGGTTTATGCCAGGTGGAATGATATTTATTTAGTTTTTGCTTCAAGCGGAAAAATTAATTTTAAAGAAAATCTGCCTCCTGTAAAAT
>CAVCWN010000189.1:0-4564 GCA_963605975.1 Desulfovibrionaceae bacterium
TGGGCGGTCCGGCAGACTCCATTCGCTTCGCTCATTTCGGCTGCCGTCGCTATGTCCAGGGTTCGCTAACGCTCATTCCTCCGCTCCTTTCACTCGCTCCGGAACGCCTTCGGCGCCCCTCCCAGCGCTACCGCATTAAAAAAAAACATTTGCTTTCTGCAAGGGGAAGATATTTTACAGAAAAAGACCTGTGAAAATTTCTTCAAAGCAAATCCCCTCCTTTTCTTTAGAATGACCAGCTTTAAGCTAACCCGCGGTAGGCAATGGAGCAGCGGCGAAGTTTGCTTGAGCAAACGAAGCCGAAGACCGCAGGCACGCAATTTGCGTGCCGAGGACTTAGAGCGCTAGCGAACTGCGGAACTGCCGACGGCAGCTGGAATGAGCGAAGCGAATGGAAGCTGCCGGACCGCCCATAAACTTCAGTTTAAAAACAAAAAGCGCCTCCTCCAAAAGAAGAAGCGCCTTTCTTTTCGAAAAAAGTTATTTGTCAAACTTTCTCTTTACCTTCAGCGTAGTAGTCATTTCAAGAGCCTCTTTCAAGACCGTAATCTTTGAAATGCGCTGGTAAGGCAAAAGATTTTTATTCACCCTTGCAACAATTTCAGAAACAAGTTTATAAACTTCTTCATCAGAAGCAGTTTCTCTTGTAAGTTTTGCCTTTGTAAAAAGATCGTCTGCTGGGTAAACCATTGCTTCCAAAGCCTCAGACTTCGTTGCTTCATCCGCAATATATCCCTTAACTGTCACTTGCTGCAAATCAGTTTCCAACTGGAAAGCATCCTCAATTTCTTCAGGGTAAACATTTTTTCCGCCTTCTGTGACAATCATATTTTTTGCACGACCAGAAAGCATTACATAACCTTCACTGTCCTGCCAGCCCAAGTCACCAGTTTTAAACCAGCCGTCTTCCGTAAACATTTTAGCTGTTTCTTCAGGCATCTTGTAGTAACCCTGCATTACCATCGGACCCTTAACGCAAATTTCACCAACACCGTCTGCGTCAGGATTATTAATCTTAAGTTCCATGTAACCTTCAAAAGGCGAACCAATAGATTCAATCTTAAAATGTTCCACAGGATTCAAAGTAAGGATTGGAGAAGTTTCTGTCAAACCGTATCCCTGAACAAAATCAATTCCCAACTGCTGGTACTTTTTAAAGATACTCTTTGCCAAAGGACCGCCACCACAAATTGCAATTCTTAAAGTGTAAAGGTTTGCCTTTTTCAAAATGCCCTTGAAAAGTTTTTTACCAATGTTAACGCCAAAAACTTTTTTTACAAAGAAAGAGAATCCCATCAGGAAGCGGATTATTCCGTAAACCAAAGCGCCCTTCGCACGAATGCCCTTCATAATTCCAGTAATCAACTTGTTGAACAAAAGAGGCACGCCCAAAAGCATTGTAATTTGACCTTCCTTCAGTTCCTTCATCAAGCGGGTAACAGCCATGCTCTTACCAAAGACAACTTCTGCACCCACAGAAATTGATTCAATGAATACAGCCAGCATTGTGTAAGCATGATGAATTGGAAGAATGGCATAAAAAACATCTGTTTCGTAAAGGCGCATGTGTGTCTGTGCAATGTAACAGTCAGAAACAAGATTCTTATGGCTAAGCATTACGCCCTTTGGCACACCAGTTGTTCCACTCGTAAACAAAATGGCTGCAGTTTCCTCACACTCAGCTGCTTTAATTCCCTTTTGCTCTGGGGCAGACAGATTGTAAACATACTTATCTTCGTGCGACTTGTTCAAAGCCAAAACCTTGTACTTGCGCCTTTTAGAAGCATAGTATTCATACTTGTCATCATCCACAAAAAGAAATTTTGGTTCAGCAGTCTTTAAAAGATTTTCCTGCTCTTCAATGTGAAGACCAAAATCCATAGGACAAATTACGCCGCCAGCATACAAAGTTGCCAGATAAACGATTGCCCATTCCGGAGAATTTTTTCCAGTAACAGCAACATGGTCACCGTGCTCCAGGCCATTCTTTACAAGATAGTTTTTTAAAGTCTGAACTTTTGCATAAACTTCATTGTAAGTAAGAGTGTTCTTAGAACCATTAGGGCCTTCAAAGTCAGTAAAGCAAGGTCTGTCACCAAAACGTTTTACAGTAATGCTAAACATCTCTGGAAGTGTAGGCCATTCACCCTTAAAATCTTTTCCCCTGAAATCCTCAAGAAAAGCCATAGGATTGTAGTTTTCTTTCTTCTTCAATTTTTACTCCTCATAAAAAGAATTCAATTTACAAATTTGATTCACTCTAAGAATCAAGAAGTTATAACGCAAGTATTATACTGGATTTGACACAATCTGCCTACATGTCAAGATAAAATTTATAAAAAAAATACAAAAAAAAGTACCCGGTAAAAAAATTCACCAGGTACTCTTTTTAGCAAAAAATCTTTCCAAAAAAGAAAGAAAATTACTCTTTTACACCACCATTTGTTACGCCGGCAATAATGCTACGTGACAGGAAAAGGTAAACAATAATCAAAGGAATAATGGCAATACAAATTGTCATATAAACATGGCCCATGTTGAACTTAGAATAATCAGCAGAACGAAGCTGGGCAATGATGATAGGAATTGTCTTTTTTTCCTTTGAAGATATAACCAAAGCTGGAGTAAAGTAGTTGTTCCATGAACTTACGAATGCGAAAATTGCCTGTACCGCAATTGAAGGCTTCAACATTGGAAGTGCAATTGTGTTGAATGTACGGAATTCGTTGCATCCGTCAACACGGGCTGCTTCTACAATAGAGAAAGGAAGTGTAGCTTCCATGGCCTGATACATGTAGAAGAAAATAACCGGTGCCGCAATTGATGGAATGAACAAAGCTGCCAAAGTATTATCCATGTGGAACTTTGCAATCAACTTCAAGAATCCCAAAGTTGAAACCTGAGCAGGTACCATCATAATCAAAAGGATAAAGTTAAAAACAAACTTCTTTCCCTTAAAATTATACATGTAAACACCGTAAGCTGTCATACAAGAGAAGTATGTTGTAAGAACAGCCGTTGCAGCAGATACGTAAACTGAGTTACCCAAAGCGCGCACAACAGGAATATTTTTGTTAGACAAAACACCGCGAAGGTTATTCAAAAATTCCTTTCCAGGAATCAAAGAAAATCCCAGCTGAATCTGCATGTGCGAACGTGTAGAGTTGATAATCAAAATCAAGAATGGGAACAAAGATAAAACTGCAAGCAAACCCAAAACTACATAGCAAATGGTTCTGCGAAATGTTAAAGATGCATGCTGACTTTTCATTACTTTCTTCCTCCCTTCATGCTTGTGTAACTTCTCATAGTTGATTTATAAACTACGAAGCTCAAAGCAGCTGTTGGAATAAAGATAAGTACAGAAACTGCACCAGCCATACCGTAGTTCTTGTTTGCCAGGTGTTTGTTCAAGTACATAATCAAAGTCATTGTTGTACGGTTTGGTGTACCATTACTGTTTGTCAAAATTTGTGGAACATCAAACATCTGAATACCACCAATCAAAGATGTAATAAGTACATAAACAAAAATTGGAAGCAAAAGTGGAATTGTAATCTTGAAGAAAATCTGCAAAGGAGAAGCACCGTCAATGCGGGCAGCTTCAAAGAGGCTTTCATCAATACCCATAATACCAGCCATAAGCAGGATTGTAGTATTACCGTACCACATCAAGAAGTTCATTATAGCAACAAGCGCTCTTGTCCAACCAGTGTAAGTCAAGAAGCGTATTCTTTCGTCAACAATTTTTAAATTCAAAAGGATTGAGTTAATTGGGCCGTTGTCAGAGAACATTGCAAAGAAAAGCATTGCGAATGCAGAAGCCATGATCAAGTTAGGCATGTAGATAACGGTCTTGAAAAACTGCTGTCCCTTAAGTCTAAGCTCTGTGTTTGTAAACCAAACAGACAAAAGCAAAGAAACAAGAATCTGAGGAACAAATCCTATAATCCACATGATTACAGTGTTCAATGCGTATTTTAAAATATCGCTCTGGAAAACCTTTCCATAGTTTACCCAACCAATAAACTTTGGACCGATTGTTTTAAGACCATCGCGGAAATTTTCGTAAAAACTGTTCCAGAATGTTGTGCAAAGAGGAACAAAAGAAAAAATTATATAGATGATAAAGAAAGGTGCAATAAAGAAATAACCCCATCGGTCATATTGAACCGACTTTCTTTTTTTGTCCTTACTTTTTTTCACAGTCAAATCAGCAGCAGGCTTTTCTTTTGGAAGATTTTCAACCTTTTTTGCCTTCTTTGACTTTTTGATTTCAGATTTATTTTCAGGCATTAGTATCCCCTTTTAAGGATTACATTGTTTCAATTTTGAAGAAATTTTAGAAACATAAAAAAAAAGCAGCGGACCCTCCCCAAAATTTTAGAAAAAAGTCCACTGCATCCTTAAAAAGGCCCTGCCTTAGCAGAACCTTTTATGCTTTCTCAAACTAGCGAGAAAGGTTTGGATAAAGTTCAGCGATTGCTGTGTAGAAGTTTTCCCAAGCTGTATCAAGGTCAACGTTTCCGTCGAAGTATTCCCTCATAGCTGCCTGGAGTTTTTC
>CAVCWN010000190.1:0-7782 GCA_963605975.1 Desulfovibrionaceae bacterium
GAACTGTTAAGTTCTTTTTTATTGCAATCGAGCAGCCTGGAAACATTTACGCATATAACTTAAATATTTTTCTGTGCGATGAAATTGACGAATTGAGCCAGCAGAAAGTTTTGGAAGCAAATAAAGCAATAAGAGAAAGAACACGTTTAACGCTTCCAGGCGGACGCATTCCTTATATTATGTATTTTACAACCGTGCAGGGTTACCGCGGACTTTATAACGTTGTACAGACGCTCAAAAAGGCAGGCCAAAAATATGTACTTGTGCGCGGCGAAACACGCTTTAACACCACCCTTTCGCCGTCTTACGTGAAATCACTTTACGCAATCTATGACGAAAATGAGCGAATGGCGTTCCTGGAAGGTCGCTTTGTGAAGTTGCGCGCTGGTAGAGTTTACCCGGACTTTGATGAAAGTAAATGCATATGTGCGCCCTTTGAAATCAATGCGAATGATGTTATTTATATCGGCCAGGACTTGAACAGCGGATTTTCAAAAGCGGCTGCAGTCATCAAAAGGAATAAAATACTTTATATAGTAAAAGGGTGGAGCTTTAAGGAAATAGGAACGGCCCCCGCTTTAATGCGACAATCTTTTGTACAAAATGAAATTCTATGGTTTCCAGACTGTTCCGGCAAGGAAGTTTTAAAAGGTTACAAACAAGAAATAATCGATTGCGGAATTCAATGCAGGATAGGAAGCGCAAATCCCCGCATAATTGACCGCGTTTTTTATGTCAACAAACTTTTTCGCCTGGGACTTTTAAAAGTTTTTGACACCAAAGAAACTGAAATTGTAAGCGAGGCACTAAAGACCAGACAGTATGCAGACAACGGCCAGCCAGAAAAAGGAAAAGGTGAAGAAGCCCCAGACCATATTTCAGACGCCCTAGAATATGTAATTTACCGCCTTGTCAGAAGTGACGCTGATTTTATGGATTTAAAGGAACTTTCCAGGGAAAATATAAAAGAAAATGGATATTTGAACCTGGAAGGAAAAAATTGATTATAATATATTGTAGTTGGCAATTTAATATAAACACAGTATATTTTAATCAAGCTCGTTGAGCGGTTAGAAATCTTAATTAAAGGGGGTAAATTATGGGTAATCGTAACAATAAAAAAGCCCGCAAAGTGAAAAAGGCACTTAAACAGGCTTGTTACGAAATCCTAATAACAGTTATAAGCACTGTAATTGCGGAGTTAATCCTTTTCGCAATTTACAAACTTATTAACCGTTAGCGGGTTTGGAATGGCAAGCCAAAAGCGCTTGTCATTCCGTACTCTTAATTTACCTTCAAAAGGGGCTTTATGTCAAACAAAACTTTAGTAAAAAGCATAATTAGAGGCGTAATTATTGCGGCAGTTTTATTTGTGATTTTTTTAATAATCAAAGGTGTTAAAGGATAATGGCGGAAGAAGAAAAAAAGAAACGCGGCAGGCCAAAAGGCAGCCCGAATAAAGGGACAGAACTAGGAAGGAAAACCTTATTTGTAAGTACTACTATTTCTGGCAGTGCAGAAGAAATAAAGTTATTGAAAAAGAAAGCCTGTGAAGCAGGAAAAAGCGTTTCACGTTTTATTTTAGACAATCTTTAAGTTAAAAGGCAGCTTTAACCGGCTGCCTTTTTATTTTGCCAGATTATAAAAATGACTATATAAGTATGGCAAGATTTGAAGAATTAAAAGAAACCGAAACAAATACTCACTACAAAAGAGTTTTTGAAATAATTGCACGGCATGAAAGTAATGCAAAAGAAACATCTGACGGCTATGACGCAATAGCACTGGACGCGGGGGAACTTTCTTTAATCCGCGATGAAATGTACTCAAACGTTAAAGACGGTTTGAGTAATGACGGAGACGTGCAGACCGCTACACAAATGAAAGAGGGATTGCGCATTAACATCAAAAAAGAAATTGAAAACGCGGCTATACGCCTTAGTGCAGGCCCCCAGGGCAAAGGGATTATCCAGGACGGCTATTTTAATCCAGTTAGCGGGATTGGAACGGCAATTGACCCAGGAATGAACACCCAGTCATTTATCCCAGTTTCGCTCACACCGACAGAGGCCACGGCATACTATGCAAATGGCGGAGTGCCAGCGCGCATTATTGACAAAAAGGCGGGCTGCCTTTTATTGAATGGATTAAAGTTCAAATGCGACGAAATGTCTCCAGATGACCTGGCGGCGCTTGAAGCATACGCGCATAAATGCGGATTTGACCAGGCCTTTCGTGAAGGAGCGACACAGGCTTTAATTTTTGGTGGGGCGGTAGTTTATCCAATGCTCACTGGAGACAATCCGCTTTCAACTCAAAAGACATTAAAAGAACTTTTGGAAAATCTGCCAGAAAAAAACTTTATTAAATACTGGGTAAATGCAGACCGTTGGAACGTTGTATTCGTGCCAGAATACAACATCACGGCAAATGATTATTTATATGCGCGGTCAATTTTCGTTCCGCTCGGTGGCGTTCGCGTTTCAACACAAAGGTGTGCAATGGTTCGCCCTCGTAAACTTCCATTTTGGGGAGCGATAAAACAAATGGGCTGGTCAACATCGGACTTTGAAGGCTGGATTAAAGATTATGAAAGTTACGAAATAATGAAAATGTCTTTGCCAGTAATGGCCCAGCAAATGTCTTTAATGTACCACCAAATACCCGCAGACGGCTTAATCGTGGAAAACGGTCCCGAATATGCAAAGCGGTTTTTTAAGCAGAATGAAGAAGAAATGCGCGAATGGTCAATTCTGCATCCTAAAGCAATCAACAGCGTGGGAGAAATCAAAATCCTTGAGCGCACATATTCTGGCTTTCAACAATTAATAAGTGAATCACGCCTGGCCTTATGTTCAAGCGCCAGCGTGCCTGAATCCGTTTTATTTGCAGAAAAATCAACAGGCCTGGCAAGTGACAACCGCGATGACGTGGAATTAAAGCAAAGCGAAACAATCCGCCTTTTATTTAACAACGTGGCCCCTGCCTTTAAGAACTGTATTGAGCTTTTAGTTTATTCATGCTTTGGCAAAAACTCGCCACAGGCTAAATATGCGCGCCATGTAGAAATCAGCCCAGATGATGGCGTTATTTTAAGTGAGCAGGATAAGGCCCAGCTGGGGCAGAGTTTTACGACAATCCTCGGCGGGCTTGTTTCCGTGGGCGTTCCATTAAAGACGGCTGCAGACATGGCGCATAAGTTTGTGCCTTCCGCTGAACTCGACCAGGAAACAATGGCAAACCTTGGCGGTGACGGAGAAGCCGAAGGAATGGACGAAGATTTGTGGAATCAATTTAACGAAGGCCGTGGCACTTCAAAAGAAATGTTTAACATGGAGGCGAAAGAATGACACCAGTTTTTAAAAGAGTACTCGAAAAGAAAATTGAAAAGGGTTTTACCTGGGACGAATTGGCAAAAAGCGCAGGAATAAAACTTGCAAGCTGGATGACGGGGCTGCCGACGTCAAACCCCACCGATGAAGAACTAGAAAAACTAGCCCCAGTTTTAGGCACAACATTTGAATGGTTGAAATATGGCGAGTGATTACCCTTTTAAAATTAATGGTTATGTTTATTCAAAAGGGACCAAAAAGGGATTTTTAAGAATGGCAAGAATGGGAATCCCCCGGCCGCCTTTTAGCATTGAAAATAAAATCTATAAAAAACTCAAAGGCCAGGTAAAAAAGACCGCAATCAAAATATTAAAAGATTTTTTTGCAGAAGCAAAAATGAACGGCCTTTGTTTTAAAGACAAATCCCTTGTAACAGATAAAAGCGAAGAAGAAACTTTTAACGACCTTTTAAACTTTTTTGAAGAAATGGGCAGACAGGAAAGAGAACACAATAAATTTATGAACGAAATGCAACTTTCCGCCATATCAAATAATTTAAAAGAACGCTGGGCCCAGGAAGCAGAATTAAACAATGATTTTTCAGACGAAGGAAACGACTTGGAAGAAGCCCTAGAAAATTATTTTAAAAGCGACCAGGAAAAGGTTATTAAAACTTTGCAAAAAGACTTTGATGAAAAGCATGTACGCTCTTCGTTTAGCCTGGACAAAGAAAAAGTTTTTAAACGCAACATGGACAGCCTTAGAAAACTTTATATTGATAATTCAATTGAAAGAATCAGCGGGGAGCAGGAAACATTAAAAAGGATTTTTTTACAGCACCTTGTCGATTATGCCAGCGGTTTACGAAATGAATTAAACATTCAAAATTTAATGAATGTGATTGTAAAAAATGGTGACAACATGGCGCGCATGTTTGCCCGGGACCAAATGGCACGCTTTAACAAGGCCGTAACCCTTTCGCAATTCAACAACGCAGGCGTTACAAAAGTGAAATGGGTTACAAGTCACGATGTAAGAGTTCGCAAAAGTCACAAAGACTTAGACGGCAAGATTTTTGATATAAACGACCTGCCAGAAGAAATTAACGATTACAACTGCCGCTGCGGTTTAGTTCCTGTGGAGTATGCAGACTAATGTTTAATAAATATCACGCAAAAAAGACAGAATGTAATGGAATAATTTTTGACAGCAAAAAAGAGGCGGCCAGGTACCAGGAACTTTTGCTTTTAGAAAAATGTGGAAAAATAGAAAACCTTGCCCTCCAGGTAAAATTTGAAATTGTGCCAAAAACAGACAAAGTGCATAGGGCCCGTTTTTACATTGCAGACTTTGTTTACACGGAAAAAGGGGCAAAAATCATTGAAGATGTAAAATCCCCAATCACAAAAAAGAATCCTGTTTACAGTTTGAAAAAAGCACTGGTTTTGTATTTATACCCAGAATATGAGTTTAGAGAAAAATGACTATAAAAGAGGGGACTGAAATGGAGGCGCGTATGACACCAGACATCGCCGAAATTAAAATTAATTCAATGCAAGAAGACATCTCAGAAATAAAGGCGCAGCTTAAAGCACTCCCAAAAGAAATTGCCGAGCAGTTAAACGAAACAATCGATTTAAAATTGCAGGCAAAGCTGGGGGACTTGGAAAAAAGATTTTATAAATGGGTTACGGGTTTAACTTTTGGAATAATCTCTTGCCTTGCAGGATTAATTATAAAATTTATAACGGGGTAAAAAATGAGTAATTCTTTAATGGACTTAGACCAGGCAATTTATGACAAAGCAAAAAGCGCAATTGAAAAAATGAAGGCAGACGCAAAATTAAAAGCGCTGGGGGTGACAGATATTTATATTAATGAAACAAAGCGCGCCCTTGCTGTTCAAATGGCTTACTATTCACGCAGCCGAATGGCCGTTGATGATGTAAAGAAAATGTACAAAGCCGCGGGCCTTTACGCCCTTTCAGACAAAGAAGCAAAGACGGCAAACACCTGGACGCTTTCGAGTAAGCATATAGAAGGAAAGGCGATTGACCTGGTGCCAGTAAAAGACGGCAAACTTTGGTGGAACGCCAGCGAAGAAGTATGGAATAGAATGGGGGCCCTGGGTGAAGAATGTGGGCTTTCCTGGGGTGGCAGGTGGAAGAATAAAGACCGGCCCCATTTTGAAATATAAGAGGGCGCAAAATGGAAAATGAAAAAACACAAATGACGGAAGAAAATAAAAAAATGACCGCAAAAAAATGCTCAAAGTTTGCAATGATTTGTGCCACGCTATGGGTGGCCGTTGTTACGATTTTACGCGGCTTTGGATTTTTAAAAGAACTTTCCGAAAATGATGTAATTTTTGCAGGCGTGGCAATGGTTTCTTTTTGGTCTCCGACTTACCTTTCAATATGGCTTGATAAAATCAAATCAATAAGGTTTGGAGGTCAGGAATGAAAATATTTTTAATTATGCTTTTCATTATTTTTAGCCTTTTATTTTCATTTTTTATTTTTTCATATTCAAAGGTTAAAAAACTGAATGAAAAAATCAATAAGGAGTTAGAAGAACGTGAAAATCAAAATGCAAAAAACACCGAGGCAAAAGAAACAATGGAGACAGGCAATGGCGCTTCTGATTTTGACGCTACTATTGACATCTTGTCAAAGCTTAAAAAATAGCGCGCAAAAGTTGCCGCCCTTCCCGGAGCCAAAAGACGAAAACGGCAACATCATAATTTTTTATGATGAAGAAAATGACACTGTAACAATGCCCTTGTGGTATTGGAAAAAAATAGTCAGGTTCGCGGTAGACGCGAAAGGAGTTGAATGATGGATAAAATTAAGAAGTTTTTTCAGTCAACAATTACAAAGGTAGTTGCCTGGATTGTACTGGCCCTTGCATGTGTAGTTTTGATTATTGGAGGGGCAACAGCTGAAAGCCTTTCTTCTGGAATTGCACTTGTTGCCGGAATTGTAACAGCAGTTAGTGCGCTGATTGCTTTTATTTCTGGCCAGGTTAAGAAGTAAGGGGTTACTGGCGAAAGAATGGCTGGCGACCATTTTATAAAACCGCCCGGCTAAGGGTCAGCTTCCAGCCCTAAGCCGTTTTTTTTGAGAGTTATTTTTTTGAAGCAAGGCCGTCTTTTTTTTTTTAAGGCGGCCTTTTTTTTAAAATGACTATATAAGTATGGCAGAATTAAAGAATATTAGAATAGCGATTAGCGGAATATATGATTACGCATTTGAAGAGTTACCTTCTTTGCAGTTACCACTCCCAGGCCGGGGCGCGCCTTCGTGGGTAGAAAAAAAACATATTTACAAAGTTTACCGCCCGGCCACAGTTTTAATGACCGCATGCGACAAATTTAAAATGTTACCGCTTACCCACTACCACCCTAAAAAAATTGTAGACGGTTCAAACTTTAGGGAACTGGCCCTGGGGTACACTGGCGAAAATCCTTTTGTTGATTACCTGGACGGCAAAGACGAAGTTGGCATAAGAAACACCCTTTTAATCTATGATGATGAGGCTTTAAACGCTTATGACAATGGCGAGGTTCAATTGTCTCCAGGTTACATAGCTTCTTTTGAATGGAAAGCAGGAACCACAAAGAAAGGTCAAAATTATGACATCGTAATGACTGAAATAAAGGAAGTAAACCACCTGGCCCTTTTACCTGCAGGACGTGGGGGTAGTGACGCTGTAATAATGGATAAGGCAGCGGAAAGGGAGACAGTTTTTGACCTGGTGCAGGAAATATGTGACGGAGCGCCAGATGGCAATGACAACGCTAGCAAAGAACACGTGAAAAAGGATAAAAACGGGCTTTCATTCATAAAAAATAAAAATGGGTCTGATGAGTTTGGAAAAATCACACCCGCACAAGCAAAAGTAATGGGGATGAAAAGCGCTCCGATTAAATTATCTGAAGGTGGTGAAAATACGTATGGATTAAAACATATTGAACACCAGCATGGGGACCAAATAAGAAACGCAGGATATAAAAGCGTTATTGATTTTGTTGAAGACGTTGTTTCTAATTTTGACGAAATCCACGAAGGCTCTGTAAAAAATAGAAATGGTGAAAAAGTCCAGGGCTTTTATCTAGCAAAATCAACATCCAAGGGAGTTATCGGAATTGAACTTGAATTAAATGAAAATGGTGATTTTTATACAGTAAATAATGGCGGTATTTTCAAAAGGAAATATTTACAAAATAAAAAGACCTTATGGTCTGCTCCCCACGCACAGACACCGCAGCAAGACTCTGCATTGAACTATGGAGTAAAACCAGAAAACAAGGCCTTGTCTGATTTTACCCGCGGGGAATGTTCTAAAGGTCTTAACGACAGTATAGACGATGTTTTTATTTCTGACAAGATAAAAAATAAAGAAAATTACAAGTCCATTTTTGACCTTGTAAGCGCTCCAGTTACCACTT
>CAVCWN010000191.1:0-2651 GCA_963605975.1 Desulfovibrionaceae bacterium
ACTTTAACCAGCCCCCTCTCATTCGAAAAGGCCATCTTCCCCATCGTCCTCAACTTTTACAAAATCGCATTTTTTTCCATCACAAACCGGGCATCTCCAGTCATCCCCAAAAGAATCAAATAAAGTTCCTGCTTCAATGCCTTCCGTGCGCTCACCGAAAGCCTCATCATAAAGGTAACCGCAAACCTTACATTCAAATTTACTCATGCCCTAATCTTAACACATTTTTTATTTTTTTTCTAAAGGGAGCCTCTAAAAATTGCAATTTTTAGAGATGCCTTAAAGCATCCCCTTTTTCCTTTAGAAAAAATATTTTCTTGAACAAAAGTTCCACTCGTCACCGCCCTTCCGCCCTTCGCTATCGCTCATCCTCCTTCACATGCGTTCAGTCGGACAAGGGGCTCTACGGCGGGCTATGCTGCTTTTATTTTTTTTCTATTGTATCTGATTGCATGAAAGTCTTTAAAATGTGTATAATGTAGGGGCTATGGCGAATAAAGCTTTTACAGTCCTTGATCTTTTGGATTTAAATCTGAAGGGTTACAACGCATTGAACCTCCGCTGCATTGCAGGCCGTTCGGGACTTTCTAGAAAAATTTCTGTTCCTGACATTAATAGGCCTGGTTTGGCCCTGTCTGGTTTTTTTGACTCTTTTGCTTACCAGAGGGTTCAGCTTTTTGGCCGTGGTGAATACAACTATCTTTTAAAATTAAAAACTGAACAGACCCTGGAAAACATCAAAAAGCTTTTTACCTATGAAATTCCATGTGCTGTTTTTACCCACAATCTGGTGCCAGATGAACACTTTCTTCTTGAAGCAGAAAGCGGCGGCTGTCCTGTTTTAGTTACAGACCTTGAATCAACAGATTTTTCTACAAGACTTTTACGCGTCCTTTCAAACATCTTTGCTCCAAAAAAATCGATGCACGGTGTTTTGGTTGAAGTTTACGGAGTCGGCATTCTTTTAACCGGCGATTCAGGTGTTGGTAAAAGCGAAACTGCCCTGGAATTAATAGAAAGAGGTCACCGCCTGGTTGCAGATGATCTTGTAGAAGTCCTTTGCGTAAACGGAAATACTCTTTTGGGTCAGGGTGCCAATAAACTCATTTCCCACCACATGGAAATCCGAGGTTTAGGCATAATCAATATTTCAGAATTGTACGGGGTTGGCGCCATCCGTGACCAGAAGCGCATTCAGCTGGTCGTAAAACTTGAAGCATGGAATCAGGAAAAAGTGTATGACCGCCTGGGAACAGAAACTCACACAACTGACCTTCTGGGGGTAAAAATCCCAATCCTTGAAATTCCTGTAAGGCCGGGCCGAAACCTGCCAATCATCATAGAAGCGGCAGCCATGAACGAACGCCTTAAATCAATGGGCCATTATTCCGCTAGAGAATTTAATCAGAATATATTAAAATGGATAGAAACAGGGGAAGCACAGGCAGCTTACTACAGCAGCGAAGATTCTTACTGATTTTTTTGACATTCAAAGTTGCTTTTAAAAATTAGAATTTTTATGGGCAGCTGTAAAAAATAAGAGGATTTTAAAGGGAACTTTGAAATCCTTTAAGAAACTACAAAACAGGGGACTAAAGTGACCGAAAAATTGTTGACAGTTCGAAACCGCGCTGGCATTCATGCTCGCCCGGCAGCATTAATTGCTCAAACATCTAACAAATTTGTTTCAGAAATTACTCTGGAAAAGGACAATGCTACAGTAAACGCAAAGTCTATCATGGGTGTAATTACAATGGCAGCCGGCTATAACACAACACTTACACTCAGGGCAGAAGGTTCTGACGAAAAAGAAGCTGTAGAAGCAATCTACAACCTTTTTGAGTCAAAATTTGAAGAAGAGTAAGGGACTTCTAAAGATTAAAATTTTTAGACTTCCAATAATTACTGGATTTTTTTACTGCAAGGCAAAACTTGTGAAAGAAATTTTTCCTTAGGGATTTTTATGATTTCTTTCCTGAAAGAGTGAGGTTTTACTATGAAAGATCTTACGCAGCGCCAGAGGGAAGTTTTAAGCTTCATCTCTCAATACACAGAAGAAAATATCTGTCCTCCTACCGTCCGCGAAATTGGTGACCATTTTGGCATTTCTTTAAGGGCGGTTCAGGATCATATTGCGGCCCTGGAAAAAAAAGGTTTTATTACCATAACAAAAAAACGTTCCAGGTCAATCAGGTTAGTAAATTCCAAAGACAAAAAAATTCTTCCAGCTCCTACCCAGGAAAATCAAGTGCCGCTTTTAAAAGCAGAAGATTTAATTCCAGGCGAATTATTTTCCACTTCAAATCTGGAAGGCTATCAGGAAATTCCTTCAAAATTTTTAAGCCCTTCTGCCAAACCTTTTGCCTTTATTCAAAAAGACACAAGCATGGCAAGGGCCGGCATTTTAAAAGATGATATTTTGATTTTTCACCAGGCAGACTTTTCCTTGCCGTCAGAAAAAATTGAAGATGGCACCATTATCCTTGCAGTAACGAATGGAAAAGTTTTAGTCAGGCGGTATTTTAAAGAACCTTCAAGAATCCGATTGCAGCCAGAAGATGACGCTTTTCATCCAATTTATGTTCAGGAAATAAAAGTATTTGGAATTTTAAAGGGCTTAGTCCGCTTTTGGCCAGAGGAAAATCAATAAA
>CAVCWN010000192.1:0-3316 GCA_963605975.1 Desulfovibrionaceae bacterium
GATTAAGAAAAACTTTTTCCGTACAGCATTGCAAAAAATCTTCGTCATCAGCATTTTTTTCTGCCAGGTGCTCCACTCCGCTTCTCCAGCCCACAAGCTCCTCATCCAAAAAAGGAATAATTTTATTGCGGATTTTATTTCGAAACATCTTATTGTCAAAATTAGTTTTATCTGTCCGCCATTCAATTTTATTTTCCAAAAGATATTCTTCAATTTCACTTCTGTGGATTTTTAAAAGTGGCCTGAAAAAGTGCTCCCTTTCTTTTTGAATACCAGACAGTTTTGAAGACCCCTGAAAAAATCTCATCAAAACAGTTTCATCAAAATCATCAGCATTGTGGGCCAGGCAAAGAAAATCAATTTTTTCTTCTTCAATAAATTTTTCAAAAATTTCGTATCGCTTTTTCCTGGCGCAAGATTCAATTCCGCATTTTAAAATTTTATTTTCACTAAAAATTTCTCCCTGGGGAATTTCAAAAGAACGGAAAAAAATCCCCAGCCTTTTGCACAAAAGTTCAACATAAGAAGCGTCCCCTGCGCTTTCATTTTTTTCGCGGATATTATGATTTACCGTCACCACTTTAAGAGTCAAATCATCAAAAGAAAAAGACTGCTTTATTTTATGCAGAGCCAAAAGCATGCTGACCGAATCCGCTCCACCGCTAACCGCCAGGGCCAAAGTCAACTTTTCATTTAATTTTATGCGCGAAGACTCGAATGCCAAAAGAACTTTATCTTCAAACTTCATACAAAAAGAATACAGTATTTTAAAAAAGTATAAAAGGAAGGCAAAAAAAAATCCCCACACAAAAGTGCAGGGAATAAAAATCGAATTTAGGACTTCAAGGCATCTCAAAAAATTATTTCTTTGGAGGTGCAATTGAAACGATCAGAGCATCAGCCTTTGTAAGAACTGTAACTGCATCGCCCAAGTTCAAGTCAGAAACAGTGAACTTTCCACCAATTTCCAACTTAGAAACATCAGCAGAAATAGATTCAGGCATATCCTTTGGCAAAGCCTTTACCTTGATTTCAGGAATGTGCTTTACCATAAATCCACCCTTCAAAACACCAGCTGGAGTTCCAGAGTAATGAAGCTTCATAACAGCAGTAACAGGCTTCTGTCCAGAAACAATGTGGAAGTCAGCATGAAGACTTTTGTCTGACTTAATGTCATATTCAGTATCTTTGATGTAAGCTAAATTATCTTTACCATCAATCTTAAGGTTTACAAGAGTTGTCTTTGTAATTGATCTCCAAGCCTTTGAAAATTCAGCAGCGTCTACATCAAGCATAATAGACTCACCCTTTTCGTTGTATGCAACAGCAGGGATATGACCTGTAGCGCGCAGTTTTTTTGCTGCAACCTTACCTGCTTCCTTACGAGTAGTTGCATTAATAACAAACTGATCCATGAGTTTACTCCTTAAATATTTTCGTAGCTGGGACGGCTGGACTCGAACCAGCGGAATGATGGCACCAAAAGCCATTGTCTTACCACTTGACGACGTCCCAAATTTCTAGGCACCCCCGAATTCAAAAGAACAGAAGCACCATTTTTTTAGTTGCCCCCAAAAGTACAATTTTTCAGAGACAACATTTATACTAAAAGCCCCAAAGACTAATCTTCAGAACCATCAGCTTCTTCGACATGTCCGCTATTATATTCAGACAAAATCTTATCCTGAATTTCATTTCTAAATTCAGGACTAATAGGATGAGCCACATCCTTGTATTCACCATTCGATGCCTTGCGGCTAGGCATTGCAATAAACAAACCCGTCTTGCCTTCAATAATCTTTAAATTATGAACAACAAAAGCGTCATCGAATGTAATAGTTACGTAAGCCTTAAGCTTACCCTGATTTGATACTTTCCTGATACGTGTTTCTGTAATTTTCATAAACTTCCTCCAGTTTTAGATGAAAATTATTTTTACTGATGTAAAACCAGCGTTTTGTATTGACTGGGCAGACTTTTTTCAGCCGCTTTTGCCTTTTCCAAATCATCAAAAAGAGCAAAAAAAGTTGAACCAGAACCGCTCATATCCAAAAAATCAGCGCCTGTTTTTTTCAGGCTTTCAAATGCCTTTTTCAAATCCTCATTTTTTTCGCAAAGAGGAAGTGTAAAATCATTCTTCATTTGCCATTCGCCAAGAGGCCTTTTCCATTCATCCAAAAGCCATTCAAAAGAATCAGCCCTTGAAACAAGAGAAAAACGCTGCTTATAAAAATCAAGCGCCTCATAAGCCTCTTTTGTAGAAACCGACAAAGCCGGCATCAGCAAAAGAACAGCAAAATCTTTCCTTGCAGGAATAGTCCTCACCTTTTCACCCCGCCCTTCAACCACAGCCGCATACACATCAGATTTTGTGTAGGCGCCAGTTGCTTCAAGAGCCTTTGTAAAAAAGAAAACATCACTTCCCACAAAAGACGAAAGCTGCATCATATCAGAAAGCTTTAAATGCGCATTTAAAAGACTGTCAATGGATTTAATAAAAGAAGAAGCATCACTAGAGCCGCCCCCCAATCCACCACCAGCAGGTATACATTTTTCCAATTGAACATGCACACCACTTTGAATGCCAGTCAGCACGCAGAAAGCTTTGTATGCCTTAGAAATCGTATTTTCAAGAGGCAGTTCCATTTCTTTACATTCGACAATGCATTTGCCCTTATCCGCATCCTTTAAAAGAGTCACCTTCATTTTATCAAACAAAGGAACAGTCACAAAAATGCTCTGCAAATTATGAAAACCATCTTGCCGTCTGCCCAAAACCTTCAGTCCCACATTAATTTTCGCGGGGCAAAGCACAGACACAGATTCCTGCATACGAAAAGACTATATATTTTTCCCCAAAAAATGTCAATATCTTGAAGCATACCGCCTTTTGTTTAACGGCCCTTTCGCCACTTGCTGCGCGCGGTCCTTCGGACTGCCTCCGGCATGGCTCCAGGGCCGGCTAGGCGTCTTTGGAAAAGAAGTACAACTTTCGTAAAACAGTTGCCCCATGGAGGGCGCATTTAAGAAATGGTTTTAAGACAGGCTGCATTTTCTTCGCAGGGGGATGGGGGAAAATTATTTACAGCCGGGATTTTTTTTTACTAAAGGGAGCCTCTAAAAATTGTAATTTTTAGAAGCAACTTTGAAAGAGCGACATTTTAAGTATTTGTATTTCAAAGAATTAAAATTCGAGAGGCATCTCTAAAGAAGCAGTGAAAATGATTTTTTAGAGATGCCAAAAAATATATGGAATTTATTTTCGAAACAACTTATTTCAAAAACTCAACATTCGGACTAAATAAAAAAAACGCCC
>CAVCWN010000193.1:0-3637 GCA_963605975.1 Desulfovibrionaceae bacterium
GAAGATCCTGTTTTGAGGGATACAAAAATTATTGCTGAACCTTGGGATGCGGGCGGGGCTTACCAGCTGGGCTCTTTCCCGGGCGGAAGGTGGGCTGAATGGAATGACCGTTTCCGCGATGACATAAGGCGTTTCTGGCGGGGGGACGAACATGTTTCAACTCAGGCTGCGACTAGGATGGCTGGCTCTAGTGATTTATATGCTGCTTCCGGCAGAAAGCCTTATCATTCCATAAATTATGTTTCTTGCCATGACGGTTTTACTATGAATGATTTGGTCAGCTACAATTCTAAGCACAATGAACAAAATGGTGAAGATAACCGTGATGGAAGTGATTCTAACTGGAGTTACAACAATGGTTATGAAGGTCCAACTGCTAATCCTGTGATCGAAAGGCAAAGGAACCGCATGATGAGGGCTTTTATTTTGACTACTTTGATCAGCCAGGGTACTCCTATGCTTTTGGGTGGGGATGAATTCCGCAGGAGTCAGCAGGGCAATAATAATGCTTACTGCCAGGATTCAGAAATTTCCTGGTACAACTGGTCTTTTGCTGAAAAAAATAAGGGCATGGTGGAATTTACAAAAAGGGCCATTGCTTTTAGAAAGGCTCATCCGGCTTTGCGAAGGAACGAATTTTTCCAGGGCGAAAAGTCAGGCCCTGAACCTGACATAAGATGGTACAATTATGACGGTACTAGTCCTGATTGGGAAAAGCTGTCACGCTTTTTGTCTTTTTCTTTGGGCGGTTCATTTAAGGCAAATGCTTTAAATGAAAGTGACAATGATTTTTTCATTGCTGCAAATCCAGACAGAAAGGATGTTGTTGTTACTTTGCCTAGTCTTTTGGACAAAAGCAAAAAGTGGTACAGGGCAGCAGATACTTCCATAGAGGGGGACGATGCTGTTACTATTGTAGGTCAGGAAGAGCCTTTGCGGGCACAGGCCAGGTATGTGGTGCCAGGTGGTGCTCTGGTTGTTTTGATTGCAAAATAGCGGCAAAATGTTTTTTTTAGATGTAGTGAAGACTGTCTAAAAAGTTTTGCTATGCTTGACGTGATTTTGAAGCCTTTTTTTAGAAAAAGGGGGCTTTAAATGAAGGGGCAAAGACTTTTTAGTTAGTTATAGGGCTTTTAAAAATGGCAGTTTTTGGAGGCCTGGAAAAATCAAGCCATGTAAAACAGGAGGATTAAAATGGTTTTTGATGCAAAAGAATTCAAGGAAAATTTGACGGCAAGACTTCGCCGCCAGTACGGCAAGGACATTTCTCAGGCCAACAAACATGACCTGTTTGATGCCATCAGTGCCAGTGCCCTTGAAATTATTATGCCTAACTGGATGGAAACTCGCAGAGTGTATGATGCTAAGCCTGTAAAACAGCTCTACTACTTTAGCGCAGAATTTCTTATGGGTCGTGCTTTAAGCAACAACCTCATCAACGCAGAAATTAAAGATGAAGTTTTAAAAGTACTTAAAGACATTGACATCAACTATGACATTATTGAAGACGAAGAACCGGATGCTGGTTTGGGTAACGGTGGCTTGGGCCGCCTGGCTGCATGTTTTTTGGATTCACTGGCAACTTTGCAGTACCCTGGAAACGGTTATGGCATTCGCTACGAATATGGAATGTTTGAGCAGCATATTGAAAATGGTGAGCAGGTTGAATATCCGGATGTATGGCTTCGCCACAGAGATCCTTGGGAAGTAAAAAGATCTGACCTTGCTGTGACTGTAAAATTCGGTGGTGAAATCAAGTACGGAAAAACTCCTGATGGACAGGACCGCTTCTGGGTAGAAAATGCTACTGAAGTTACTGCAACCCCATACGATATGCCTATTGTTGCTTACGGCAGCAATACTGTAAACACTTTGCGCCTGTGGCAGGCATCTAGTCCTAATGGTTTTGATTTGCAGCTTTTTAATGACATGCAGTACCACCGCGCCGTAGAAAGACAAAACGATGCAGAAAACATCAGCCGCGTTTTGTACCCGAATGACAACGGCCCTATGGGAAAGGAACTGCGCTTAAGGCAGCAGTACTTCTTTACTTCGGCTTCTTTGCAAGATCTGGTACACCACTTTGTTGCCAATGTGGGAACTGATTTTTCTAAATTCCCTGACTATCACGTAATTCAGTTGAACGACACCCACCCGGTTGTTGCTATTCCTGAATTGATGCGAATCCTTATGGATGAATACAATGTGGGCTGGGACGCTGCCTGGGATATTGTAAGAAGAACTTTTGCTTACACAAACCACACAATTCTTGCAGAAGCTTTGGAAAAGTGGCAGATTGAAATTTTCCAGGGCCTTTTGCCTCGCGTTTACCAGATTGTAGAAGAAATTAACCGCCGCTTTATGATTGAACTTCGTGAAAAATTCCCTGGTGATTATGACAAGCAAAATCACATGGCAATTATTCATGACGGAAAAGTTTACATGGCATGGCTGGCAATTCATTCATGCTTTAGCGTAAACGGCGTTGCAGAATTGCACACAAAGATTTTAAAGGAACAGGAACTTAAAAACTGGAATTTCCTTTACCCTGAAAAATTCAACAACAAGACAAACGGTGTAACACAGCGACGCTGGCTGCTTGCTTCTAACCCGGAACTATCAGACTTTATTACAAAGAGAATTGGTCACGGCTGGGAAAAGAATCTGGAACTTTTGAAGGGCCTTGAAAAGTACGCAGACGATGATGCAAGTCTTGAAGAACTGATGGCAATTAAACTGCACAACAAGCAGCGCCTGGCAGAATATTTAAAACATTCTCAAAATGAATTCCTGGATCCGGAAAGTATTTTTGACACCCAGGTTAAGCGCTTGCACGAATACAAGAGGCAGCTTTTGAATGTCTTCCACATCATGTACCTTTACAACCGCATTGTAGAAGATCCTTCATTTGATCCTCCTGCAAGAACATTTATTTTTGGTGCAAAGGCTGCTTCAGGTTACCGCCGCGCAAAGCAAATCATTAAGTTGATTAACACAGTGGCAGACAAGATTAACAGTGACCGCCGCGTTGGTGGAAAGCTGCGCGTAGTCTTTGTAGAAAATTACCGCGTTTCTGTTGCAGAAAAAATTATTCCGGCATCTGATGTTTCTGAGCAGATTTCTACTGCAGGTTACGAAGCGTCTGGTACTTCAAACATGAAGTTTATGATGAACGGTGCCCTTACCCTGGGAACTTTAGACGGAGCAAATATTGAAATTGTAGAAGCTGCCGGTCAGGAAAATGCATTCATCTTTGGTCTTACTGCGGATGAAATCATTAAGATTAACCAGGAACACAGCTACAATCCTCAAAAGTACCTGGACTGTTCACCGGCACTTTCTAAAGTTGTAAACCAATTGATTGATGGAACTTATGATGCAAGCGGCCGCCTCTTTAAAGAACTTTACGATTCTATTGTTCACGGGGTTGAAGGTCAGCGGCCTGATGTTTACTTCCTTTTGGCAGACTTTGATTCTTATGTTAAAGCCCAGGAAGAAGTGGCAAAGGCTTACCAGGACAAAAAGGGCTGGGCAAAGAAGGCTTTGCTTAACATTGCTAATTCCGGAAAGTTTTCTTCTGACCGCACAATAGAAGATTATGTAAGGGACATTTGGCATTTGGAACGCACAGTTATTT
>CAVCWN010000194.1:0-7501 GCA_963605975.1 Desulfovibrionaceae bacterium
GTATTTTTTTATTTGATATGGAATGGAATGATTTTTAATTGTGAATGCAAGAACCACTGCGTTGGAAATTGAAAGATTTTTGTAAAGTTCCAGAAATCCATCTTTGTAAACACAGCGGGAATTTTTTGTACACTTAAGGCAGCCCTTGCAGCCGCCTTTTATGTCCTGTTCGTTAAGGTTGTAAACTTCTACCGAATATTGTGACTGCGAACGAAAGCGATCAATCATGGATCTTAACTGAATGTCTGTGGAAGAACAGTCTGTAAGAAGACAGATTTTTCCTGGCAGGCGGTCCACTTGTTTGTAGGGAACAAAAACTTTTACTCCGCAATAATTTTTTTGCAAAGTGACAGGGCTTTCATAAATTCCATTTTGAACTGAATATTTTACAAAATTAAAAAATTCAAGAGCCTGCTTCTGCCCTTCTTCTTTTAAAATGCTGTCACTGAAAGATGAAAATCCTTTTATGCACTTCATCTTTAAATCCTGACAGTTTTGCTGAATAAAAGCGTGGGCCGTAAAATCCATGTATTTTTGAGAACTTGTAATTTGTGTAAAAAACTTTGCTCCTAAAAAAAGGCGGTTTGCTTTTAAAAGTTCAATAAAGCGGTAAAGGTGACTTGTAACTGAACCAAAATAAACTGGATAGGAAAAAAGCAAAAGGTCAGCATCATAAATCATTTTTGCACATTCATCAAAATCAATTTCAAGAGCATTTAAATGTGTAGCAAGATTTAAAAAAGTGAATTTGTCATCACAAAATTTTTTTTGTAAAAAAAGTACAGTTTGCAAAGTAAGCGAATTATCCGTCCGTGGACTGCCATTTATAACTAAAACATTCATTTGTTACCATTATACAGCATTTTGATTTTTAAACAACTCCAGGCAGGGGATTTCTTTATTTTAAAGTTTTCACTAAAAATTGCAATTTTTAATGGCTCCCTTTATAATGATTTTCTGGATGGATTTTGCCGGTAATGTTACTTTTGTGCGAGATCTGTGGTTTTGTAGACGGGGGTAGTTTAGTTTGGGGATTGGCGGAGGTTTCGTAAACCAGGCGCGGTTTTGTGGACTGACATTGCTTTCGTAAAGCGGAAACTGTTTTGTGGACAGACACTGCTTTCGTAAAGCGGCCCGCGGTTTTGTGGACAGACATCACTCTCGTAAACACTTGCCAACCCGCTAACAGACACCGCTTTCGTAAACAGTTACTGCATCCATGACACAAGCTGCTTTCGTAAAGCATGCGCCACCGAAATTTTTACAGGAGAAAAAAAATGCCTTTAAAAAAAATATTTTTCATATCACTTTTGCTTTGCCCTGCCCTGCTTTTTACATCATGCGCAACTTTGCCTTTTTTTAAAACAAAGCCGACTGTAGAACCGGTTGATGACTTAAGCAAACTTTTTGTTGAAGAAAAAAATCCTGCCACGGGACAGACAGAAATTATCATTCCAGTTATGAACAATGGTTACCCCGTCAGAATGTATCTTACAAAAGGATTTTTTAATCCCTATAAATTATTTCTGGAAGTAACATACCAGGGAGACGTCTGGGTTTATACAAATAAAGTTAAATTTTCTTCAGGCCGTAAAAGTGAAAGTTTCGGCTTAGGAAAATGTGAAATCACCACAAACAAAGATGGCAGCGTAAAAGAAGTTTACACACTTTCACTTTCAGACACCCAGGCTTCAGACCTTTACTATCTTCTTTTGAGGGACAAAATCAAAGTGGCTTGTGAAGGAAAACACTACACAACAAAAAAAATAAAAGTTGAAAATATTGATGCAATGATTTACACAATAAAATATTACATAATGATTTCAAATGCTTCTCTAAAAGATTAGTTTTTGAAATTAAAAATCAGTGAGGAGGATTTTATGAAAAAGAATTTTCTAAAAAATGCACCATTAATCATTTTTTCTTTTACGATGATTTTTCTTTGTCCTTCATGTTCAAAAAAAAATTCATACACAATGGAAAAGTTAGAATGTAAAAACAAAAAAATTGAAGCGACTCTTGAGTATCCAGTTTTTGCTTCAAAAAAACTCTCTGTCTTAAACAATGAAATTTTAAAACAGACTGAAGTTTACGAAAGCACCATAAAGGAATACGAAGGCTACTGGGACGAAATGACTTCAATGTTTATGGAAAGCGATGAAACTTTTAATATAGAAGAATATCCGCCTTACTACTACACAGTCACAAGTCAGGTAACATATTCAAATGATATAATCAGCATTATGTTTTTTTACGAAACATTTAGTGGTGGCGCCCACGGCCTCCACTATTTTTCAAGCATAAATTATGACAGCAAAAAAAATAAGCTGGTCACTCTTGAAGAAGCAAGCGGCATGACAAAAAAAGAAATTTCCACTAAGTGCATGCAGGAATTAAGCAAAGTGATTGAAGACGGCGAAGGCTGGATTGAAGAAGGAGCAAATGAAGATGCAATTTCTTCATTAAATTTTTCCTGTGACCAGGGGAAAATTTTTGTCTACTTTGCCCCATACGATGTGGCCCCTTATGCCTTAGGTTCATTCACTGTAGAAATAAAATAGCAGGAAAAAAACAGGGGGGGGCCACTCTATAAAAAAAGAGCAGCGCCCCCTCCCACAGGTGCGCTGCCCTAAACAGAAAAATCTGTTTTTTGAAAAGTAAAACTTTTCATGCGGCAAATCCCACATTGCCTTTTATTCCATTCCGTTAATCCACTCCCGGAATTTTTTTTTACAAATTAATCTTCAAAAAAAACTGTCCCTAAAAATCACTTTCAAGCAAAGCCTGCCATCCAGCCTTTTTAAAACAAGATGAACGCTTAAAAAAAATCTTTGCGTTTTTTAAGGACAAATCATTTTTTAATATTTCACATAAGTCGCTGTAAAAAGATTTTAAAGAACTGCGGACAAAAAATGTGTCTGCATCCCCCCTGCCATTAAAGATTTTTTTTATATTTTTCTTAAAATTTTTTTCTTCCGAAAGAGAAAGCTTTTCTAAATAATTTTCGTAAAAGCTGCCCTTTGAAGAACAAAGCAAAAGTTTATAAACACTGTAATTGGAATATATAAAATCTAAAAAAGAAAAATCTTCCCTGCTGTCCAGAAAAAAAATTTTATCTTTAAAAGTAATTTTTTCTGGAAGTTCAGCGGCCGCATCTTTTACAAGTGCAGCAAAAAGCCCGTTTTTGTCGCCAAAGCGGGTATAAATGGTATGAGTACTGACACCACAGTCAAAAGAAATTTTTCTTAAAGAAGCATTTTCAAAGCCTTTTTCTAAAAATTCTTTTTGTGCACATTCAAGCAGAGTGTCTGTTGTACCAGGAACAAGATGTTTCAAAACTTTCCTCTTTTTTTTGTATTTTTCCCTTCGCCTGTAAAAAGGATTTTTTACACTTAATTTTATAGGTAACCATGTTACCGAAACATAGTTACAGTAACGTGGTTACCGTAACTATGTTTCTTTATACTAATGCAGAAAATTCCACATGTCAAGTTTTATTTTTCTAAAAAGTTTTTTTTCCTGGATTTTTTTGTGTAAAAAAAAGAAATGTCGATTTTTCAGACTTGTTTCTAAAAATTACAATCTTAAAAGTCTCACGTAAAAAGGACATAAAAAAAGGCCTTCCATGAAGGAAAGCCTTTTTTTGCCTAAGACGGCATCTTATTTGTAGATTTTGTAGAAATCTTCAAAGGGAAGAGGTTTTGAATAGTAAAAGCCCTGAATGTTATCGCAGTCCAGCTTTTTTAAAAAGTCCAGCTGTGCCTGGGACTCTACCCCTTCAGCAGTTATCTGCATGCCCAAATCTTTTGAAAGGCCTATTGTATGCTCCAAAAGTTTGTCACCGCGATAGTCACCAATGTAGTCAATAAGACTTTTGTCAATTTTGAGGTTGTCAAAATGAAAAGCGTTCAATGTGGACAAAGAAGAATAACCTGTTCCAAAATCGTCCATAAAAATAGGGAAACCTTCCTTGTGGAATTTTTCCATCACGAGCAAAACATCTTCGTTAGAAACAGCAGCGCTTTCCGTAATTTCAATGGGAACGTAAAGAGGCGAGATGCCAATTTCCTGAGTAATTCTTTTGTAGCGGCGGACAATGTCTCCAAAATAAATGGAGGCCCTGGAAAGATTTATGGAAACAGGAACAAGTTTTAATCCCTTATTCTGCCTTTCCTTTTGCATTTTGCAGACAGTTCGGAAAACAAATTCATCCAGATTCTTTATCAAACCGTCAGATTCAAAAAGGGGAATAAATTTATCAGGTGACATGAAATTTTTGTTGCCCTTTTCCCAGCGAACCAAAGCTTCTGCCCCGGTCATTTCATTCGTTTTTGGATTATACTTTGGCTGGTACCAGACTTTGAATTTTTCCTGATTCAAATCTGCAGAAAAAGAATCTTCAAGGGATTTTTCAAAAAGAATTTTTCTGGTTTCTTCGTTTGTATAAAAAGCGTAATTTAAGTCCTTTAAATTTTTTGCTATGTGTTTGGCAACAGTCGTTTCGCTAAAGGCTGATTCAATATCTTTTTCTGCGTCCCACTTGGAAATTCCAAAGTAAGGATTCAGTTTTGGAATTTCAAGTTCAGTGGAAAGTTCCAGAAGAGAAAATGAAATCATTTGAATAATTCTTTTGACAGTTTCTTCTTCCATCTGAGGGAAATACATTACAAAGTGGTCTGCATTTATGTGGCCGCAAACAGCTTCTCCGTCACAGAAGTTACTGCACACTTTCCAGATTTGTTCTATGGCGTTATCGCCACGGCTGACACCGCAAACTGTATTTATGATTTTAAAATTTTTTATATCAAGAGAAACAAAAAGGCCACTCTTGTTTACTTCCCTTACTTTTTTCTTAAAACTGTAGTAATTGTCTCCACCGGTAACAGGATCTATGAAAGCGTACTGTTCAAGTTCGGCAGTTTTTTCCATAGTCATGTCTGAAAAGCCCATGGCAAAATATTTTAGTTCTTGGCCTTCTGTAAGATTTACTACCTTCATTCTGCAAAGGCGAAGCTGACCTTCGCGTTCGATTCTGTAGTCGTGAATGTAAGTATTTTTTTCTTTAAATTGTTTTTTTAAATTTTCTACAGAACAAAGACTTTTCATTTCTTTTTTTTCTGCATCTATAACACAGCGGTCAATGTAGGCATTTACAATTACTTCATAAGGAGGATTTGCCCTTAAAGCTGAACCAAATTCTTTTTCTATGTCAGATGAAAGGCGCTGGGGGAAGACTTTATTTTTTTCCAGATCTATGTAGTAAACAGAAGCGAAATCTGCGCTCAGGGATTCAAAAGTTTTTCCAGAACGCACTTGATCGTCTATGCGCTGAACAATGCCCAGGCACTTTTTGCTCTTACCATTTTTGTCATATTCTGTTACAAAAAGAGTTACTCTGGAAAAGTGCCCCTTTTGCGTGTGAAGATTTGCAGAAACACTTTCGGCCCCGTTGTCCAATTCTTCTGCAATTTGAAAAAGCGCAATGTGATCATTTTTGTGGATAAGAACATCTGCCAGAGAATATGGCATGCCTGTAAGCACCCGGGGACAGTCGAAAAATTCAGAAAATGAATGCGAAGACTGCATAATCTTTTCTTGAGGAAAATAGGTAAATGTTAAAATACCAACCCGTAAAAAAGCTTTTTCCAATTCTTCATTGGACACACCGTAAGTAGACTCAGATTCTGTATCTTTCATTTTTTTTAATTAACACCCTTAATAAAATATTATGGTATCTCTAAAAAATCATTTTCATTGCTTTTTTAGAGACTCCCATTACTATTATTTTAAGTCCTATTTGTAAAATTTACAAATTTATTTTTTTTAAAATGTCAAAAAACTTTATTTTCTGTGGAAAACTCTTCTATTAAAAAGAGGCCGCACGGAGCGTGTAGCAGTTTTGTGCGAAGCACAAAAGTCTGGAGCGGCGCGAAACGAAGTGGAGCAAAGCGCAAGACCAAGCGGCAGCGCGCTGCGGAAGGCGACTTTTTAAATGCGCTTTGCCCACAAAAAAAGAAAACTAATTATAGCGGGTGTCTTCGATTCGCTTTGTCTTTTTTTCACTGCGCGGCAATTCGCCAACACCAAGAACTTTTACGATTGGGGTAAGGTTGTACTTTTGCTTGAACTCGTAGGCGATGGAAATTGCAACTTCACTTCGATCAACGCCACCTTCAACTTCGACGCTGATTGTAATTTGATCGCGGCCGTCGACGTGTTCAACCAGGGCACGATACTCGCTTGAAGTTCCAGGCACAGATTTTATAACAGATTCGATGGTACTTGGGAAAATTATATTGCCCTTAACTTTGACCATGTCATCGCTGCGGCCAAGGATTTGCGTGATGCGGGGATAACTTCTGCCACATTTACACGGTCCCTTAACAAAGGCTGCAAGATCATGAGTGCGGAAGCGGAAAAGAGGGGCCCCTTCTTTAACAAGGGTGGTCAAAGTGATTTCACCAATTTCTCCTTCTGGAACAGGCTTGCCAGTCGCAGGGTCAAGAATTTCTATGTAAACAAAATCGTCAAAAATATGCATACCTTCATTTTGCTCTGTGCAATTGATTCCGATTCCTGGTCCATAACATTCTGTCAAACCGTAAATGTCATAAAGTTCAATGCCAAGAATTTTTTGAATACGTTCACGCATCTTTTCACCCCAGCGCTCTGAACCGATGACTCCTTTTTTGAGTTTTATATTTTTCCCAATTCCACGAAGTTCAACTTGTTCGGCAAGAAGCAAGGCGTAAGATGATGTTGCACAAATTACAGTTGAACCCAAATCCTGCATCATTTGAAGCTGCTTTTCTGTGTTGCCAGGTCCCATTGGAATGGCCATTGCCCCCAATTTTTCACAGCCCGCCTGGAAACCAATTCCTGCTGTCCACAAACCGTAGCCCGGGGTAATTTGAATGCGGTCCTTTTTTGTAATGCCGGCAAGTTCGTAGCAGCGGGCAAACATCGTGGCCCAGTCATCAACATCCTTTTTTGTATAAGGAACAATTACCGGCGCTCCTGTAGTTCCGCTTGACGAATGGATGCGGACAATTTCTTCTTCCGGCACAGCAGCCAGGCCTAGGGGGTATGCGTCACGCAAGTCCTGCTTAGTGCAAAATGGCACTAAGTTTTCAAAAGATTCCTGGTCTTTGATGTCTTCCGGATTTACGTTTTTAAACCTCTCTGTGTAAAAGGGATTTCCACACGCTTTGACTCTTTTGATTTGCAAGCGGATAAGTTCAAGTTGTTTTTCTGTAAGTTTCATTTTACGCCTCGAAATTTTAATGTTTCTATTAATAGAAATTGTTTCTACTAATAGTAATACTATAATTGAGGCTTGTCAAATATTTTTTTTATTTTTTTTGGATGGATACGAATTAGGTGTTTTGTAAACGGGGGTAGAGTTGGGGGCGAATAGCGGTTTTGGTTTCGAATGGCGCATTTCGCAAACAGTGGCGCTTTTGTTTTCGAATGGCGCATTTCGTAAACAGTGGCGCGTTTT
>CAVCWN010000195.1:0-4624 GCA_963605975.1 Desulfovibrionaceae bacterium
GGCATGTTTACGAAAGCAGTATTTCTTTCGTAAAGCAGGGGGCTGTTTACGAATTTAATATTTCTAAACAAGTGCCACTTTACGAATAAAATATTTCTACCAAAAGAGGTGTCTGTTTCCTAAACAGTGCCCGCTTGTTTTACGAATTAATTGTTTCTACCAAAAGAGGCGCCTATTTTGTAAACAAGCACCTCTTTCGTAAACAGCGGTGCCTGTTTTCTAAACAAGCACCGCTTTACGAATTAAATATTTCTACAAAGACGATGCCACTTTACGAAAGCAACATTTGTTTCCTAAACAGTGCCCGCTTGCTTTACGAATTAATTATTTCTACCAAAAGAGGTACCTATTTTGAAAACAAGCATCTCTTTCCTAAACACCCAAAAATCATCCCCTGTACATAGGGCTAAGGGCATTTACAACCTTGCAGTAATCGGCATAGGCCTTGTCGTAAGCTTTTACGTTTTCTGCAATCGGGTTGGCGCTCTTACTTTCGTCAAGGACAATGTGCTGGGCGCAAAGGTTTGCAATATCACATTTTTCTGAAAGATTTTTCAGGCACCACAAAGCCTGAACCGCCGCACCAAGGGCAGCAGCTTCGTCCAAAAGCGGAACTCTTACAGGCAAGTTCATAATGTCAGCAGCAATCTGTCTCCAGACAGGAGACTTTGAACCGCCACCAATCAGCCTGATTTCTTTAGGATTAAAGCCTAGCTTGCGGAATGCGTCCAATCCTCCCCTCATAGCAAAAACTGCACTTTCCAAAGAAGCGCGTGCAATATTTTCGCGGCAAGTGTTTGCGCTTGTAAGACCAGTTATGCTGGCTCTGCCATTAGGCAAGTTAGGAGTGCGTTCCCCATTAAAGAAAGGAATTACCAAAACCCCATTTGCCCCACAAGGAGCCTTTGAAGCTTCCCCGTCCAAATCCTTAAGATCAATCTGGAAAAGTCCGCGGATAAATTCTGTGGCAACAGTGCAGTTCATTGTGCAAAGCAAAGGCAGCCAGCCGCCCGTAGAAGAACAAAATCCGCTTAAACCATTTGCCGGATCTGCAATCGGTTTGTCTGAATACCCGTAGAGGGTACCAGAAGTGCCCATAGACATTGTTAAAAATCCGTCGCTTACGGTTCCAGTACCAATGGCGCCCATCATGTTGTCACCACCGCCTGCAGAAACAGGAATGCCTTCCGGAATGCCATAAAGGGCAGCTGCTTTTGCAGAAACTTTTCCGCTCGCTTGGTAAGGTTCAATCAGTTTTGGCAAAAGTGAATAAAGTTTTGTATCGATTATGTCACAGATTTTTTTTGACCACTGGCGCTTTTTGGAATCGAATAAAGCTGTTCCGGAAGCGTCCCCATATTCCATCACATAAGAATCTGTAAGTTTATAATTCAAATAATCATGGGGCAGCATAACATATTTTAAAGCCGCAAAAGCTTCTGCCTTGTGCCTTTTTAACCAAAGAATTTTTGGAGCCGTAAAACCTGGCAGCATAAGGTTTCCTAAAGCCGCAACCACTTTTTTGTCACCGCCGGCCTTCTTTGTGATGATGGCACATTCTTCAGCAGTTGAAGTGTCATTCCACAGCTTTACGTTGTACAAAGCCTTGCCGTCCTTATCCAAAGGAACAAAACCATGCTGCTGACCTGAAACGCCAATAGCTTCGATTGTTTTTTTATTTTCAGCGCTCAACCCTGCAAAACAAACTTCCAGTCCCTTGTCAAACCATTCAGTTTTTTGCTCACGGGTACCGTCATTTTCTGAAATCAATTCCATTGGGCATGTAGCCTTTTCAATGATTTCCTTTTTTTCATAGTCGTAAATTACAACCTTCATACTTTGCGTGCCTAAATCAATTCCCGCAACTGTTTTCATTTTTATAACTCCTTTTAAACACCACTGGTTTAGCAGTGTCTTAATTTTGTCCCCATAAAGTAAGTTTCTCTTCTATTATGTCAGAGATTTCTTTGCCTGTTTCTTCCATGCCCATGGCTTTTAAACCATCAACCATTTCCTGCCACAAAGAATCAAATTCACTAGCATCCGAAATAATGCATTTTATCAAAGCATCACGCACAAAATCATTAGCCGTATTCACTTTGTTTGTTACAGAATTTGGAATTTGGTAGCGCCACAGCTGACCGTGGGCCGGTTTAGGTAATTCCTCCTTTTGAGGAAAAAGATCTATCCACATTGTAGCACCGTAAGCCGCAAGTGTTTCTTTTTCCACCGGCAGGTAAGAATCTATAATGCTTTGTCTTGAGTCGCGGGTAAGGTAGTCCCCGTTTTTGTCCTTTGCTGCAGAACCGCAGTCTGGAAAAGGGTAGGCCCATTTTGTAACCCCGCTTTCGGCTACATAATTTGCATTGCTTTCCTTTTTCCTTTGCTGGCTGGCAGACAGCGTGCGCTTTCCGTTTTCGTAAATGTAATTTACATTTTCAATTCCCCAGTTCACAAGGATTTGAGCTTCATCGCTGCACATCCAGTCCATAAACTGAACCGCCCGTATTACATCGTGGCAGGACTTAGCAATGGAAATGCCCCAGCCCCCAGAATATCCGTAATCCGTCAAAGCCGGATCCTTATACTGAGGGCCAGCCGTTATTGGCAGGTAAGCATAAGTCCTTTCAGATTTACCAGACGCAATCAAGTACTGCCTTTCTTCTGAATAGCCCCAGGTAGGGTAAGCCAAAGCCAGCACTCTGCCGGAAGCAATTTTTGACTTCCACACTTCTTCGCCCTGAACAAAACTTTCCGCATCCAAAGTGCCGTCGTGGTAAAGTTGATTTAACCACTTGTAGTAAACAGAAATTTCCGGATCTAGAAATTTATAGGTGGCTTGATGACTATCATTGTCAATAATCCATTGGCCGTCATCTGCATGACCAATCACATAATTTGCTGGATTTGAAAGATCAATTAACCAGCTCCAGCCTTCCGTTAAAAGTGAAAGACCAATCGAAGGCTGACCGTCAATTAAAGGATGCTTGTTTTTGTAAGCGCGGATGGCATCAGCAAATTCTTCCAGAGTAGACAGTTTAGGATAGCCCAGTTCCCGCAAAACCGCATGCTGAATTTGCAAAGTGCCGCTGGTTTCAAGCACTTCTTCTCTCACCCCATACACCCCAAAGGTGTAAATGTGACCGTCGCTGCTTCTTAACTTTACCAGTTCGTCTCCGTAAAGTTTTTTCATGTTAGGGCAATACTCTTCTATCAAGTTGTGATGCTTTCCCTTTTCGTCTACCCAGTCATCCAAAGCAACAACCGCACTCACATCAATCAGCTTTGTAATATCAGATTTTACATAAATCAAATCGCAATAGTCACCAGAAGTAATCATCAGTGTAATGTCCTGGTTTGTAGTAGACCGCGGATGCTTTACTTCCAGGGTAACCCCCGTGCGACGGGTAATTTCTTTGGCAACAGGATCGTTGAAAAGCATGTCCTGTGTGGTGTCCACATTGTACAAAGTAAAAGTGACAGGCTCTTTGTCAAATTCAAAATTGAACCACCGGCTCTTTTCGCAGCCAGTAAAAAAAATCCCGGTCAAAAAAATCCCGCAAAAAAAACAAGCGGCCTTTCTTGCAAAAGAGACATTAAAATTTTTCTTTTCAAAAAACTTACCCATTTTTTAAACCGCCATCCTCAAATCACTCATTTGGAATGGTAGGATTTTGTGACATCTTAAATTCCTTTGGCGTCATGTTTGTGTGCTTTTTGAATTTCAAATAAAAATAGTCCGTATTAGAATAGCCCACCAGCTTAGAAATTTCGTAAATTTTTAAATTAGTAGTAAGCAGCATATTTTTTGCCTGCTCAATCCTGATGATGTCCAGGTAAGTATTAAAAGGAACACCAGTGTATTCCCTGAACTTTTTTCCTAAATAAGCACTGTTGCAGTTAAAAAGGTTTCCCAGCATTTCAAGTTTCAAATCAGTCTGGTAATTTGCCTTCACATACTGAATCACCTTTAAAATAGTTGAGTTTGTTGTGTTAGAAGTAAATGATTCTGCCAGGCCCAGAGTAAAATCTTCCACAATGCAAAACATTTCATCAAAATAATTTTGAGTGTAAATAAGATTCACCAAATCAATTGCCGGAACAGTATCAAATTCCTTTTCCCTGTGCTTCGAATGAATGCCATTTTGCAGCTCAACAATAAAAGCCATGCAGTACTTTTTTATTTCATCCACAGAAAGAGTACTTTGCACCAGGTATTCCCTCTGATGGTCCAGAATTTCATTTATCTTTTGCAGTTCATAAATTTCAACATAGCGGACAAGATCAGGAATGCATGACAAAAATTCCTTTGAAGAATATTTTCTGTATTGCTTAGAAATGCGCTTTTTAAAATCCGCATCATTTTCCACATCACTTTGCGTAACAAAAGGCTTGTCCGCATAAAAGAAAAGTTGGTTAAAAATAATGCGCGCTTCCTGGTAAGACTCCAGGGCACCGTTCAAGCCCTTGCCCATCTTTCCCAAAGAAGCCAAAGCTCCACTCTTGCCCTTTTGCAGACGGGAACAAAAGCGCTCCATGTGCCTTCTTACAGACTCATCACTTTCGTTTTTAAAAACAATCGTATAGTTAGGTTCCATTGGAAAAGAAAAATGCTTTGTGTACC
>CAVCWN010000196.1:0-12357 GCA_963605975.1 Desulfovibrionaceae bacterium
ATTTGTTCCCCATTTTTACACCTCCTTGGGTGTCCTAATTTTTGGGGTTGGTTCACTTCTTGCCTTATGATAAATCAAGTTGTAGTTCAACTTCAGAACAGACCAGACATTTTCAATTCTGTTTCTGTTAAGAAGAAGATGGAATTGTTCTTGAGTCATCAGCCGGTTCATATTCTTTCTTGTGACACTGACCGGCTTTCTTCCGCTTTCGTACATCTTTTCAAGATCTTCTTCTTTCAATAGATATGATATCCGGCATCCGTGACAAATGTCCCAAAAAGTCCCTTTGTTGAATCATCAAACGTCTGGCTATCATGCTCTTTTCCAAGTCTGAAACAAAGTTTTACGAGCGTTCCGTCTTTCGTACAGATTCCTTGAAGTTTAAATCCATAGAACCAGCCTTTTGTAGATTTACCGCGACTGGCAACCTTCTTCATGACCTTATGAGAACTGATGTATCTGTTCTCGCAGACTGAAACAGGCGTAGAATCAAGATAAAAAGTGTTTTCTTTACAGTTTCTCCGATTCAGATAAAGCTGAAACTGAACGAATGCAAGAATGAAGCCTGTAGATTTGTTGGTCGCTTTCAGAAAATTCTCATAATTTGTCAGATTAGGGAAAAATTTAATGTAGTTCACTGATGCATTTTTATGAAAGGTCTTTAAGTCGGCTGTTCTATCAAGGATTCTTGCCAAATTCAAAGTCATCACTTCTGGAACCGACATTCTTCTGGCAGGTCCGCGCTTGCCGTAATAGAACTCAAGATTCTTTTTTCCGCTCTCCGTTTTAATGAACATATGGTAAAAATCATCAACAATGCAGTATAATTTAATCAGATCGTTTTCGGTCATGGCGTAAATCTCTTTTGTTTTTTTGTGGTTATTAAAATTCTAAAGGTTTACGCCTTTTTTGTAAATTTCTAATTAAAACTCGAAATTCGACCTAATATTTAATAAAACTGTTCTGCGGGAAAATTCTCCCGATTTAAATAAGGAATTTTTTCCCGTAAACCGCTACAATAATGTGATAACTTTTTTTATGAGGAATGTGATGAATTACAAACGCTTTTCATTTTTTTTGATTTTAATTCTTTTTGCTTTCAATTCAATTTATGCAGTAAGCAGAGATTTTTTTGTCAGCTTATCCTTCCTTTGAAATTTCAGAAGAGATAAATGAAGATGATTTGGGCCTGGATTTTTTGCCACTCTTTTCTTACAGTCAGAAAAAAATTGTAATTCTTTGCGTAAATCAAAATGATCCAAGCGATGCACAAGTGCTTCTTGAAAGCGATTATCCATTAAACTGGTGTTCGTCCACAATTGGCTTCAGTCAGAAATCACAGACTTTTTATTTCAGCTTAAACGGTGCAGAAGATGAAAACGGCTTTTACAAATATCAGGGACTTTATGCAGTGCCTGCAGAAAATAAAAAATTTCTTTCACAAAACGTGCAGCATCTGTATGTTCCCGAAGGCTGGCTTTTTGACCGTTGCGTGAATTTTTATTTGAAAGATGAAAATTACAAAGGTCTTCTAGATTACTTTTACTCTCTTGGAGAAAGTGGTGAAAAAATTTTCTGCGTACAAAATGGAGATGAGCTTTTAACGGAAGAAGCGGCATTAAAATTCTGCAAAGAAAATAATCTTTTTTATGATGACGCTTACAATTTTTTAAATACGCATTTACGCAAAACACAGAACGGAAAACTTACAGAAAAATCTGCATTTACGCTTTATGGAAAGTCTGCAATCAAAAATACAATCGCACAGGAAAATATGTGCGACGCAGTTTTTTTTGCAAAATGATGAAGGCTTTTGGCTTTTACATTGCATAAACGAAGAAGTTGACGGCAAATGGATTCCGTCATATTTTAAAATTTATCTTCTTGAAAATTCAGACGGATTGATTGCAGAAAAAACTCCAGAGCTTTTAGAAAATATAAAAATTTCTCCTGACAAAAATTTATTAAAGGCGGAAAATGCAGTCGTTAACGGAAACTTGATTTTTACCACCACAAAAAAATTCAGCAAGTATTTAAGCAAAAAAGAAAAACGCCAGATTTTTAAAATTCAGGATGCGGAACGTTCAAAAGTTTCCAAAGACATTCATGATTCTGTTGTACAGAACATACGCACAATCCGATTGGAAGCAGAAATGCTGGACGTGCAAAAATCCTCAGAATCCAAAAAACAGCAAATTGTAGACGAAATGACAAACGTCATCACGCTTCTCAGAAATCTCTGCTACAACTTAAGTCCCGCAGAATTAAGCCTTGCCGAAACTTCTGAAATGTCAAATGTGGAACTGCTGTCTGTAATCGACACTTTGAGTAAGCAGTTTGCAGCAAAGACAAAAATTCCTTGTTCAATAAAACTGGAAAAAGATTTAGTCCTGCCTGAACTGGACGTGGATGTTTGCAAAAATATTGTGCGTGTGGTGCAGGAAGCATTTGCGAATATTGAAAAACATTCCTTTGCCACCCGCGTGCAGCTTTTGGTAAAAAAAGAAATTGTGGAACAAAAAAATAAACTGGTAATTTACATAATCGACGACGGTGTGGGTTGCGATGTAAATTCTCTAACCAAAAAGAAAACACATTTTGGAATCCGCAACATGATTGAACGCACAAAAATTGCAGGAAGTCAAATTGAATTTTTCAATGAACCAAATGAAGGCTTGAGCATACGCCTTTCAATTCCTTATGAAAAAAAATCTGAAGGTGAAAAATGAAGCAGAAGCTTTTTATAATCGATGACCATTCAATGTTAAAGGAAGGCCTTAAAGCCTATCTGGAAGAAAATTCCCAGTGGATTGTAAGCGGCACCTTTAGCAATTCCAAAGAATGTATGGAAGCACTAAAAAAAATTGGAAGCGATTCAACGGATTTTCCTGCCCTTTTGATTGTGGACATTCAGCTTGTAGACGAAAGTGGCTTTGACCTTGTAAAAAAAGTTCGCACTCAATTTCCCGGATTAAAAATCGTAATGTATTCAATGTACGCACCTGGGGTTTTATTTTGCAGGCAAAAGATTTAGGCGTGGAAGGCTACATTTCAAAAGTTGCCAGCGACGAAGAATTAATCAAATGCATCAACATAGTTGCCCGCGGCGGAAAATATTACCCAGTCAAAGAAGAATCCATCCAAAACGAAATCGATTCAATCGTTTCAGTTTTAAGAAAGCAGGAAAAACTGGTTTTTGAAATGCTTCTGCAAGGCAAGAGCAACGTACAAATTAAAGACGAACTTTTTTTAAGTCTGCATACAGTAGAAAATTACGTCAGCTATCTGGTCAAATTGACAGACAGTAGCAACATGGCACAGATGATAGAAAAATATAAGTAAGAATCTGACGCTTACTTTTCTTTAGTTGATTTTATGGTAGTTTCTTTTGTTTTCGTAAAGGGCTGTGTCTGCCTTTTTCAAGAAGTCCAGTTTTGTCATGCCGTCCTGGTAGCGGGCTATGCCGTAAGAAATGGACACTTTGTAGTCTGCGTTGTCACGGCTGGTAAAGTAAATGACATTTTTGTTTACTTCTTCCATTATATTTTTAACGGTGCCATCGTCCTTGGCCTGTAAAAGAATTGAAAATTCATCGCCGCCAAATCGGTAAAGGGAACTTTTGTTTTCGCGGTAATTTCCCAGCGTGCGTTTCATGCCGTCTGCAATAGACCTTAATGTTGAATCCCCTATGTCGTGACCATATTTGTCATTTATTTGCTTAAAGTCATTTGCGTCTATAGAAACCAGGTAAAGGTTTGTGCCTTCCAGATGTTTAAAAGATGCAATCTGTCTTTTTATGGCGAAATTCAATTCTCTTCGGTTTGAAATGCGGGTGAGAGGATCCTGGGACATAAGGTTTTCAATTTCATTTTGATAAAATAGGAAAAATCCAAATGAAAGAACTACCGTGTAAAGGGGCAGTGCAGAAATGGCTGTGTTAAAATATGCAGCAAGGGCTATTGTGTATGCCAGGCACAGCACAGAAGGCAGGCTTTTTAGCTCCACCTCTTTGCCCTTTCTTTTCTGAATAAGATAAATAATCATGCGGACACTTGGCTGGCCTAAAAGGTAGCCAAATGGAATAAGGCGGCCCAAAATAAAATATTTATCCCTCACATATTTATAGACCTTGTGGGCTGCATCCCATTCGAAATGGTAAAGGAATGAATATTTCATGTTGATGATTTCAAGGGCAATTGTAAAAATAAAAGGTACTGAATAGAAGAATTTCGTTTTTTTTGTGTGAATGTAACCCAATGTGTATTCAAAATACAGGAACATGTAAAGGTAAATAATTGCGTCAAAACAAAAGAAAAGCGTGTCTACAATTTTAAATGCCAAAAGACTTTGCGGCAAAAATCCAGATTCCAGCCACTGGTACAAAGTGTCCACCGTAACAAGGGCGATGGCACATGAAGCAAGGCGTATGCTGTAAACCCTGGCAATAGTATAAATAGAAGAAAATTTTTCCTTAAAGGCAATGAGTAAAAGTATAAATATGCAAAGGAGGCTTACCACTGAATATACCAGTGTAAAATTAAACCTCATAAGAACTAATTCATCTTGAAAATTCAAGTTTTATCCCCTTAAAAAACAAAAACTTTCTTTATTGAATATTTTTACTTTCTTACTTTATGCAGTCCCTAAAAATTGCAAATTTTAGAGACAGCTTTTAAAACTTCACCTAGTCCTTTATTATTTCACTTTTGAAGTCTCTTTTCAATAAGTGAAGTGTTAAGTCAGTGTAAAAATCCCTTGGAAAAAATAATTAGAAATCCCTTGAAAAAATCAAAATCCCGCAAAAAAATAAAAATCCCTTTAGCCATTACTTGTTTGACTTAATTGAAGCAGATTAATAAAATGTGAGCAGAGGTTAACTATGAAGTTTAGAATCAGATCTATTATGATGAAAGTGCTTGCTCCAGTTGTGGCTTTTATGTGCCTTTCATCGGTTATTCTTGTAACATTAGCAGTTAAAGTCGTAAGAAAAAACTGGCACTCAAATTATGAGGACAGACTTACTAATGATAAAAATGTTGCCAAACTTCTTATTGATGCGGAAGTTGAAAATAATTCGAAGCTGGCAGATGAACTTTCAAAATTTTATATTGATCATTATGAAGGCAGCACAGACAATGCCATTGCGGACATAATCTATAAAAAAATTATTGACAGTGTGAATGTTGAGCATTTTGCAATTTTTAATATGGATTCAAAATTGATTACACCCGCAAAATATGCAAGAAACACTCTGGTAAATTATAAAATCACAGAAGCCCTTTCTGGCAAAGCCTATGACGGCATCTTTTGGAAAGACGGCCGCCTTTTTGCCAGCAGCGTAAAGCCTATTTACTACAACAATAAAATTATTGCTGCCATTGAAGTTTCTACAGAACTTTCTACTGACGAATTTTTACAGCGCTTTTCAAAAGAAGTTGGCTGTGAATTTGCTATCATAAAAGAAGATAAAGTTGTCTATTCAAGCCTCGATGGCAGAAAAAATGAAAAAATTGATGGTGCCGTTTACGACAAAGTTAAGACTGGTCAGGACTATCTTGATATTGTTCACTTTGGTAGCGAAGAATATTTTGCATGCTACTGGCCGCTGGGGGACGAAAACAACGTTTCTTTGTTTGTAGGTGAAAACTTTGAGGCAATGAAGCAGGCCACCGCTCAGATTTATGCAGTAATTTTCTGGGCACAAATTGTTTCTACAATCGTTTTGGCCATCATCATTAACATCTACATTTTCACATTTGTAATCAGGCCTCTCAAAAAGACAAGCCTTGCCATAGAAGGCCTTTCTTCAGGCGAAGCAGATTTGACTTACCGCTTGAAGGAAAGAAGCGATGATGAAATTACAGATCTTACAAAAGGCGTAAACAAATTTATTGAAATGCTCCAGCACTTGATGAAAACTATTTTTGCAAAGCTGAGAGAAGTGAATGACATTGTAAATGAACTGGGGGCAAGTTCCCAGGAAACGGCAAGCGCTACAGCCCAGATTATGGCAAACATTGAATCTGTAAAAAATCAGTCCAGAAATCAAGTAGATGCTGTTGGAAACACAAATGACATCATTACAAATTCTAACAGTCAAATGAAAAAACTTGAAGACAACATTGTGGCACAATCCGCAGACATCACAGAATCTTCTGCTGCCATTGAACAAATGATTGGAAACATTCATTCAGTTTCTAAATCCGCAGAACAAATGGCAGACTCTTTCGCAGGCCTTAAAAAAGTTATTCAGGAAGGAGCTGGAAACGTTAAGTCAACGTCAGAATTGATTAAGCAGGTAGAAGAAAAGTCTCGCGTTTTGATTGACGCAAACAATACGATTAAATCAATTGCTTCCCAGACAAACCTTCTGGCCATGAACGCAATGATTGAATCAGCCCACGCAGGTGAAGCCGGAAAAGGATTCGCAGTTGTTGCTGACGAAATTCGTAAACTGGCAGAAGATTCCAGCAGCCAGGCCCAGTCTATTGACGACAACATTAAAGACATCACCGATTTGATTACAGAAGGTGGCCGTCTTTCTTCACTGTCACAGGAAAGTTTTGAAAATATTGACAATCAGGTAACAGTCGTTGACCCTCTTGTAAGCCAGATTTCAAATGCAATGGAAGAACAGACAACAGGTTCAGCCCAGATTTTGGAATCACTTACAGACATGAAAAATGAATCTGCCCTGGTTGATGACAGTGCAAAATCTCTGGCCAGTGGAATTACCGGAATTGAAAAAGACATGACATCTGTGAATACAATTTCTACAACCGTTTTGGACAGCATGGATGAAATGGCAGCTGGCTCCCAGCAAATCAGTCAGGCAACGCAGAATGTTTCAGACCTTTCACTTAAAACAAAAGACGCCGTTGACAACATCAACGAATTGATCAGCAAGTTTAAGGTGGAATAAAATTTTAATTTTTTGAAGCATACCGTATTTTGTTTAACGGTCCTTTCGCCACTTGCTGCGCGCGGTCCTTCGGACGGCCTGCGGCCTGGCTACAGGACCGGCTAGGCATTTTTTTTGGAAAAAAAACTATTTCCTTAAGGGTATCTCTAAAAATTGCAATTTTTAGAGATACCCTTAAACTTCCCTCTGGTAAGGGGGATAAAATCAAGCAAAAGGTCCTGGTTTTACAATTCCGTCTCTTTTCTTTCCGAAATAGTCCTGGTCGAAAGTGATGGGGCTAGAGTCCGGGTTTTCGTATTTTTCTTCGCTTTCAAAGGCCATTGGAATGTCATCGGTTTTTAAAAGAGGGCATTTTATTTCTTTTATAAAATCATTTAAATTCGTTTTAAAAGAAATTTTTCCCTGGCTGTCACATTGCCAGTCAAAATAAATTTTATTTTTATTGTCTACAAAAGCGTCACTTTCTTTTTTCATGGGACGGGCGCCGTTAAAGTAAGCGTTGCCTTTTGCCCAGACTGGTAGCGATGTGTAGTAGCGGTCGCTGGCCGGTGAACCCATACCGCAGTATCCTTCAAAAAGTTTTTTCCATTCTTCAAGACTTTTGTAGTTGTCGTAAGGAAAAGTTCCTGCTTCTACACAGTTGTCATCCCAGTCATTGTTTTTTGTCCTATTCTGGATTTTTTTAAGGAAGGGGCGCAGTTCTTTTTGGAAAAAAACGTTGTTAAAGAATTTGCAGTCCCCGTGAAGAATTGTCATAAAACCTGCCACCTCTGTGCGGTGGGCAAAATGATATGGAGTGTAGCGGGCAGAATTTTTTGCACCGTTGTTTGTACCGCGTCCTACAGCGCACAAGCTGCCCCCAATTAAATTGTGAACAAGGGCTACACCCTGTGTGGCAAGTTTTACAGACCTGTCAGACAAAAGAATGTTGTTGTCCAAAAGAGTTGGTCCGTGTGACACTTCAATGAAAATGTCTTCGCCACAGCCGCCCATGGCCTGGTCACACATCAAGTAGTCAAAAGGAAGTGTGTTGTCATGGAAAAAGTTCTGGCTTACTCGGGTGCCCTGGGCCTGCCAGTCCAGCCACAGACCTCTGGTGCAGTGGTGAATGTGGTTGCGCCTGAAAATTACATCGATTGCGGCATGCATTTTTATACCGCCAATTTCTGCCCCCGCAAGATTCTGCTTGTTGTTAATGTGGTGAATATGGTTGTCTTCGATTACAGAAAAAACTCCGCCTAAGTGGCCCACAATTCCTGTTTGACCACAGTCGTGAATGTTACACCGTCGGATTATGTGGGAACCGATTTTTTCTTTTGACCAGCCTTCACTTTGTGCCTGGCAGATGCAGTCGCGTTCAGTTTGAGTTCCGTCCTTGTATTTCCACTTGAGCCATTTGTTGTCATTAGCTTTTTGTCTGTATTTGCCCAACGAAATGCCGGAACATTTTGCTTCATAAATTTCGCAGTCTTCTATAATCCAGCCCTTTGACCAGTGGGGACCCACAATTCCTTCCTGGTAAGCGGTTGGTGGTGCCCACTGACTGGCCGCCTGTGAAATTTTAAAACCGCTCAAGGTGATGTAATTGATTCCTTCTTCTTCCGGGTAGAAACAGTTTTTTCTTACAGAAAATTCCACATTTTCTTCGTTAGGATTTTTTCCCTGGAAATTTGCGTAGAATACAGTTGAATCATTTTTTGTGTCCTGCTCCGTGTACCAGACATAGATGGAAAAATCCGCATCCCATGAAGCCTTTGACTTTACAGGATTTTTTACTTCTTCAAGACTTTGCACTTGATAAAGAGATTTTTCGTTTAAGAAAATGTCCCCCAGGTTTGCTTTCATGTATGCAATAAACCAGTCACCGCTTACTAATTCCGTGTAAGGGTTAAAGTCACCAAAAAAAGAATTTGGTACGCTGGTAAAATAGACGTTGCCTTCAAGATGCTGCCAGTTTTTTAAAAGTTCCGCCCCGCTTATGTGGGCTTGATTTTTTTTACTGCTGATGTAAGAAATAGGCTTTCCCTTTGTGCCCTTGTTTTTTGGGTTTACCGCTTCCCGGTAAAGTCCCGGAGCTACAAAAACATTGTCCCCGGCAAGCGCAATATCAGCCGCCTGCTGAATTTTCAAAAAAGGCCTTTCTAAAGACCCATCCCCATTTTCCTTAGCATTCGCATCAACGTAATAATTCATGCACAAATTTTGACACTAGTTTTATTTTTTGTAAAGGGGAAAATGTGTGTTACAATAGAAGTTAAGTGAGGTTTACTATGAAAAAAATGTTTCCTTTGTTTTTATTTTTGATTTTTGCTTTTAGTTTTTTTTCTTGTGGGGATTGTGGAAATCAGACGGCGCTTTTTATTTTTTGTGAAAAAGATGGAAGCCAGATAGAAGTGGTGTCTTCTGAAATTAGTGATTGGGGCAAGGGGGAAAAAGATGCTGTCGTTTGCAAGGTGGATTTTTCTGGCGGGACAATGGTTTTGATGTAAAAAAAATTGAAAGCGCTGCTGCTTTACGAATGAAGTGCTTCTTTTCAAAAGTAGCCTAGCCGGACCTGAAAGGGCTTGGTGCCACATAGTGGCACTGGAGCGAAGCGGAACCCTGCAAGGTCCGTTAACGTCAGACGGTATGCTTCAAAATAAAAATCCTAAGTTGAGGAATTTTGAAAGAAGTGGTAAACTTTAAAAATGGATGTTGATTTTCAAGAGGGCAGCCGGGTGGTGCGCCTTTACAATCTTAACGTGACTCGGGGTCAGCTGGAGGATGAAATTTTTGATTACAGCGAGGGAAAGCCTTTTGCTTTGTTTAAGAGACTGGGCCTTTCTTTGCCGTGTCCGCTTGCAGCTTTTGCGGAAAAAACTGCCCTTAGGATTGAAGATAAAAAATCGCGTGAAGAATATATTCATTATTTTAATCAAGAACATTTGATTTCTGAATTTGAAAAAAATAATTTTAATTTGTCTTTTGAATATTCTGTTTTTTCTAGTGAGGATAATTTAGTTCATAAAATTCAACACACCATGCTTTTGCAAAAAGATAAAAAATCAAATGAAGTGATTGCTTTGTGCAGCGCTTTGGATTTGACAGGCGAATCTTTTTCAAAAAAGCAGGCGGCTCTTGCCCAGAAAAAAGCGGATGTCAGTCATTCTGTGATTGAAGCTTTGATGAAGGATTTTTATTCCATCTGGCTGGTGAACAAAAATGACTGGTCTATGCATCTTTTTAAAAGCACGGATGCCCTGGCAATAAAAGCTGCAGTTGACATGCTGCAGGAAGTTGCTGACTACAACAGGGGAATGGTTGCTTACGTGAACAAGTATGTTCTGGCCCATGAAAGGGAAAAAATCTTAATGGAAACAATTCCCGGTTTGGTCAGTCAGCGTCTGAAGGAAGAAGGAACTTATACTGTAAATTTTACCCGCCTAAACGAAGACGGCACAACAAACTTTCATCAAATTATTTTTGCTGACAGTTGCACGGATGAATTTGTGATGGCTTTTAGAAGCGTGGACGCTTTGGTTAAAAGTCAAATTGAAAAAGTTTCCAACGAAATGAAGTTAAAACAGTACGAAGCGGATTTTATGTCAATGGAATTGATTTATGAAGCTTTGGGGTCTGGTTCGTGGGGGATGACTTTTGATAAAGATTCAAAAATGCTTTCTTCTTTTTACAGCCAGTCATTTCGCAACATGCTGGGTTATAAAAACAGCGAAGATTTTCCTGACGAATTTGAAAGCTGGACAAATTTAATTTATGAAGAAGATAAAGACCGTGTTTTAAATGCCTACTGGGATTGTGTAAAAAATGAGAAAGACAAAAAATCTTTTGACGTAGAGTACAGGCTTTACACAAAGACTAGGGGGTTAAGATGGTTCCACATGCTGGGCTGCCTTTCCAGACGGGAAGATTTTTCTCCGGAAAAATTTGTTGGTCTTTTTACAGATATTCAATCTAAAAAAGATTCGCAAAAGCGTCTTGTGGAACAGTGGAAAATTGTTGAAGCTTTGAGCAGCAACTATTTGAATGTTTACAAAGTGAATGTAAAGGAAAGAAGCGTTGTAATCATTAAGTTAAAGGGGTATGCAAATCTTGAAATTGAAGGAAGTGAAAATCCGCAGACTTATTCTTATGACGAAATGATGGCCCGCTATGTTAAAGAAAAAGTTTATGTTGAAGATGTGGAAGCTTCTTTAAAAAGTTTGAACCTTGATTTTGTAAAAGACAGACTTTCTGAAAATAAGGAATATCTTTATTCTTACCGCGGCATGAGTGGAAATGAGATGCACTATTATCAGTTCCGTTTTATCCGCCTGCAAAAGGAATATGATCAGGATGAAACAATTATTGTTTCCTTAAAAAATATTGATGCAACAGTAAAGGCTGAGCGGGAAAGAGTTTCTCTTATTTATTTGTCTGAAACTGACCAGATGACCGGGCTTTTAAACAGGATAAGCGGGCAAAATAAAACAATCGCTGAACTGGCAAAACATGATGGCGGAATTTTTATCATTATGGATATAAATCATTTTAAAATTTTTAATGATACTTTTGGTCATTCAACTGGTGACAAGGTGATTATTGAATTTGCCAGGGCCATTAAAGAAGTTTTCCGTGGTAATGACATTAAGTTCCGCTTGGGCGGCGACGAGTTTGCTATTTTTATTTCAGGCAACAGTAAAAGGGAAGTTGCTGAAAGTTTGATAAAGCGTTTTTCTTCCAGACTTGAAAATTTGAATATTGCGGAAATTGATGATACTCCGGTTTATGCCAGCATTGGTGTGGGCCTTGTTCCTGTAAAAAACAGAATTGAATTTCAAAAACTTTATAGAAGGGTTGACGCTGCGGTTTACCAAAGCAAAAAGGATTCAGGAAAAACTGTGGCGACATTTGTTGAATTTTAAGGGTGCTGCCGCTAACGCGGAGTTTTATAAGGAGGAAAGATGAAACTTTCTAAATATATTGATCACACTCTTTTAAGGGCAGACGCAAAAAAAAGTGAAATTGAAAAAATATGTGACCAGGCTGTTAAAAATGATTTTGCCACTGTGATGGTAAATCCCTGCTGGATTTCTTTTGTAAAGGAAAAACTTTCCGGCACAAATGTTATGGCTGCTTGCGTGATTGGATTTCCGCTTGGTGCAAATACGACGGCTGTAAAAGTTTTTGAAACCCAGGATGCCATTGCTAAAGGGGCTGACGAAATTGATATGGTTATAAATATTGGTCAGCTGAAAGATAAAAATGATTCTTATGTGATTGACGAAATTCGCCAGGTAAAAATGGCGGCTGGCAGTCATACTCTTAAAGTGATAATTGAAACCTGTCTTTTGACTGATGAAGAAAAAGTTCGTGCCTGTAAAGACATTGCTTTGGCTGGAGCCGATTTTGCAAAGACAAGCACTGGTTTTTCAAAAGCTGGCGCTACAGTGTCTGAC
>CAVCWN010000197.1:0-12837 GCA_963605975.1 Desulfovibrionaceae bacterium
GTTTTGTGGAGAAGTACTTGTTTCGTAAAGCAGGCGGTGTTTTGTGGAGAAGTACTTGTTTCGTAAACCAGGCGGTGTTTTGAGGGGAAGTGTTTGTTTCGTAAACATGCGCCTTCTTTTAGAAATGCGTCATTCGTAATGTCCAGCTCATTTTCCATAGAAATACTTCATTCGTAAATCCCTCCCCTATAAAAATATTTCTTTAAAAAAGAAAAGCGGACTCTAAAAAGAATCCGCTTTTCTTTTTATTTTCGACAAAATTTTACTTAATCAACAACTGCATCAGCTTCAGTAAGGGCAGAGCCATTAAAGTCAAAGATTGACTTGTAGTTAAGAGTGTAAGTTTGCTTTGTGATTGTGTCGTTTCCTAAATTTGTAAGAGTTAATACAGGTTTATTTTTGTCACTTGCATTAAGACTTGCAGTTGCAGTTAAAGTCAAAGAAGCAAAAGCATTGTCGATTTCTTTTTCAACAGTGGTTGTTTGGTTATTTTTGATTTCGTTATAGAGAGCGAGTTTGCTTTGATCAATGCTGCTTGGATTAGAAATCATATTTTGCAAATCTTCTTGACTTGGAACATTTTCCAGTAAAGCGGTAAGAGGTTCTGTTGCGAGGGCTGCGTAGTATGCAACGACTGTGTCACTTGATTCGCTCATCACATCTTTAAAGAGCATTACATCACATGAAAGTGTCGTTACATCATTTTCAGTTTTAAATTCAGGTACGCCGACATATTCATTTGATTCTTCCCCGCTTGTAATTGTGATTGTGAAAGGTTTAAAGTTTTCATAATCATTTATGGCAAGAGAATTTGTGTCTGTGTAGAAGTTTGCAGAAGCGTCTTCTAATGAATCCTGGTAAACCTGGGTAAAAGTCAACTGGCCATCTGTAGAAATGTCGTAAGCAAATTTAATTGTTGCGTTGTATTTTTTTGCAAGATAGTCATCAAGAATTTTTTCCTGACTTTCAAGGTATGAGGTAAGTCGAGTCTGAATCAAATTATCAACTGTAGTTCCATAATTTGCGTTTCCAATAATTGTTGCTGCAGAATTTACGTTTGAAATTGCAGTTTGATAGGCACCAGAGCTGTCTTTTAAACTTTCAAGAAGGGCAGTCTTGATTTCTGAGTACTTGCTTTTTATAGCCTTTACCTGGTCACTGTAAGTTTTTGCAGCTCCGCTTTCCCACATATTTTGCAACTGTACAGTAATTGTTTTTGCTTCCTGATCCCAGCTGTATTTGTATGTTGAAGTTAAAACTGCATCTGAAGGTTCACTTGCTGCACGGAAGGCAGAAAGCTTCTGGCCTGCTTCACTTGATGGTGAATAGTAAACATTCATTGAAGAACCGCTTAAAACAATTTTGCTGTTGTCATTGTAGTAAGTTCCTTCAACTTCGTTAGAGCCTTTTGATTCTGGAAGATTATCTGTTACTTCAGGATCTGTTTGGTTTCCAGAATTGTTTGGATTGTCTTCTCCTCCACCGCAGGCGAAAAATAATGCTGATGTCACTAATAAAAGTGATGCTAAAAATGATAAATGTTTTTTCATTTTGTTACCTCTCAAAAAAAGTTTTGAGCACCGTTAAAATTTATTAAGAAATTTTAAAAAGATGCTCATATAAAATTTATAACACGAAAAAAATAAAATTCAAGTAAAAAATATTTTTTTTAAGGTTTAAAGTTCATCTTAAAAATCAAGATGAGCAAAAATCATTCTACAAATTCGTAACCGGCAGAAGTTACTGCGTCTTTTAAAGCCTGAAGTGAAACCTGGCCCTTTGTTTCTAATTCAACGATGCCTTTTTCGTGATCAGCTTTTGCGCTAACGACATTTTCTACTTTTTCAAGTGCCTCTTTTACGTGAGCTTCACAATGCTGGCACATCATACCTTTAACTTTAATTGTCATAATTTTTTCCTCCTTAAGTGGAATGTCAGATAATAATTTTTTTTCTTTGATGGAATTTTTTATTCCCAAAGAATTTTTTTTGCCTTTATGATTTTTGTACATGTTAAAAAGATTTAAGCGAAGGGCATTTGTTACTACGCAAAAACTTGAAAGACTCATGGCAGCGGCAGCAAACATTGGGTTTAGAGTCCAGCCTGTAATGTTTACAAAAAGACCGGCTGCCAGTGGAATGCCGATTATATTGTAGAAGAATGCCCAGAAAAGATTTTCGTGGATATTTTTTAAGGCCTTCTTGCTTAAGCGGATTGCAGCAACAAGGTCAGAGATTTTATTTTTTATCAAAACAATTTGGGCTGCATCAAGAGCAATGTCAGAACCGTCCCCGATGGCCACCCCTGTGTTTGCACGGGTAAGGGCAGGCGCGTCGTTTATTCCATCTCCTACCATCATAACTTTCCCTTTTGCCATAAGATGCTGAATAATTTTTTCTTTATCGTCTGGCAAAAGATTTGCGGCTACCTCATCAAGCCCTGCTTCTTTTGCAATCGCTTTTGCAGTTTTTTCACTGTCGCCAGTCAGCATTAAAGTGTAAAGCCCCATGTTTTTTAACTGGCGGATTGCTTCTGGAACTTCATCTTTTATTTGATCCGACACCGCAATAATTCCTGCAAGTTTTTTTTCTTCAACAAAATAAAGTGGAGTCATCCCCTTTTCGGAAAGTGTATCACACAGGTCTTTTGTTTCAGAATCAAGTTCCACAAAATTCTTTATAAAATCAAATTTTCCACATGCAATGTTTTTTTTGTCTATTTGGCCGCAAAGTCCATTTCCTGCGAGAGATTTAAAATCTTCAACTTCACTGAAATTCAAATTCAAAGTTTTTGCTTTTTCACAAATTGCTTTTGCGATTGGATGCTGACTTTTTCTTTCTAGAGAAAATGCTTCTTCAAGAAGGGACTTTTCTGAAAATCCATTCAATGGAATGACTTTTTGAACTTGCATCTGGCCTTTTGTGATTGTGCCTGTTTTGTCAAAAACAATAATTTGACTTTTACCTGCTTCTTCCATGGCAGCAGCATTTTTAAAAAGTATTCCGTTCTTTGCGCCCATTCCATTTGCGACCATAATGGCAACTGGTGTTGCAAGGCCCAGCGAACAGGGACAACTGATTACTAAAACAGAAACTGCTCTTGTTAAAGCAAATGAAATATTTTGTCCGCACAAAAGCCAGACTGTAAAAGTTAAAATGGAAATCAAAATGACTGACGGTACAAAAATGCCAGAAACCTTATCTGCAATTTTTGCAACTGGCGCTTTTGTAGAAGCAGCATCGCTGACCAGTTGAATGATTTGTGCAAGACTTGTGTCCTGGCCAACGCGGCTTGCCTGGCAAAGAAGATAGCCGGATTGATTTATGGTTGCTGCAAAAACTTTGCTGCCTTTTTCTTTGTCACATGGCAGGCTTTCTCCGGTAAGACAGGCCTCGTTTACAGATGACTGCCCTTCAATCACTATGCCGTCAACTGGAACGCTTTGGCCTGGTTTTACTGCAAAAATGTCACCAACATTTATTTCTTCAACATTTACTTCTTTTTCAATTCCATCTTTTAAAAGAATTGCTTTTTGGGGTGCAAGGTTTATGAGGGCTTTTAAAGCGTCTGTTGTTTTTCCTTTCGAAATGGCCTCAAGTAATTTTCCTAAAGTGATAAGAGTTAAAATCATTGCGGCGCTTTCAAAATAAAATGAGTCCATGTCCTGCATAACCGCTGGGTGGTTGCCGTTCATTGAATCGTAAGTCATTTTAAAAAGCGCAAAAAGGCTGTACAAAAAAGATGCAGAAGAACCTAAAGCGACAAGGCTGTCCATGTTTGGAGTCCTGTGGATGATTGCTTTAAATCCGCTTACAAAAAATTTTTGATTAATCACCATGACTAAGACGGTAAACACAAGCTGGTATAATCCCACTGCAATGTGATTTCCATTCATAAAAGGTGGAAGTGGCCATGACCAAAGCATATTGCCCATGGAAACATACATGAGTGGAATCAAAATGATTAATGATGAAATTAATCTGTTTCGGATTTTTTTAATTTCTTCTTTTTGCGAAAGGCCTTCAATTTCTTGGGAGGATTTTTTTTCTTTGCCGGAATTTTTTGTTTCTGCTCCATAACCTGCTTTTTTTACGGCAGAAATTATTTTTTCTGGAGAGGCACTTCCTTCAACAGACATGCTGTTTGTTAGAAGGCTTACAGTGCAGCTTTTGACTCCAGGGACTTTTAAAACAGCTTTTTCAACTCTCGCAGAACAGGCAGCGCAGGACATGCCTGTAACATTGTAGCGTTCCATTTTTTTTCTCCCGGCAAAGATTTGTTTTATTTCATCATCCTCTGAATAACATTAACTAATTCTAGAACAGAATCATTGTTTCCCTTTTCAACATTTTTCATTACACAATTTTCAATGTGCTTAGCAAGAAGAACTTTGCTGAATGAATTCAGTGCACTTGAAATGGCAGACACTTGAATTAAAATGTCCGGGCAATAATCGTTTTCTTCAACCATGCGCATTACGCCACGCACTTGTCCTGTAATTCTTTTTAGTCTGTTTGTCAGTTCGCGGATTTCTTCAGGAGTCCTTTCTGTTTTAATCGTGCTTTGATTTTCCTGAATTTCTTTTTTTGTTTCTTTCTTGTCCATAATTTTGCCCTTGAATAATTGAATTATTCTTTTACTTGTGAAATACCTCTATGGGGTAATCTTTGACTGGCTTGACTGTATACCATGTAGGGGTATAAGTCAAGTTTACATTTAAACATTTGATTTTTTCTTTTGTAACAATTTACAACAAGTTTTTATAAGTGGAAGCCTAAAAAGTAAAAGTTAAAAAAGAAGCTCAATGTTGTCTTGGACTAAATTTTGTAAGGCGTCTTTTTCCAGACTGTCAGGAAAATTTCTCCAGATTATGTATTTTGAATTTGGAGAAATTTCTGCCAAAAGAGCGCCTTGAGGATTGTGTATGTTGTCTATTATAAATGCGTATGATATTTCGCTTGCATTTTTTAAATCCTCAGCGGTTACAGGGCCTGGGCCGAATGTAGCTGCAACTTTAAGACCTAAATCTTTTGCAAGAAAAATTTGATTTGCATTGCACAAAACTTTTGCTTTGGAAAGACCGGCTTTTTCTAAACGCGCTTTCCCTTTAAGAATTGTGTTTGTGTATTCTTCAATGCGTGCTTTTTGTTTTTCCTGTGTGCCAAAAAAATCTGAAAGTTTTTTGCTTTCTTCGCTAACGGTTTTTATTGAATTGTTGCATGCAATTTGAATCATCTGGGCGCTTCCACATTTGTCGCCTAAAGTTTTCATCATGCTTTCAAATCCGGCATAAACAAAATATTTACATTCAGAAATTTTTTTAATATCCTCAACAGTAACTTCGTATTCAGGTGGATGAATTAAATTTGCAGGAGCTACAATATCAACTTGATCAGCACCAGCAATATAAGCGATGGCTGCCGTCCAGCTGGTAGAAGCAATAATCTGGCTGTTTGATTTTTGCTTTTTCTGGCAGGATGATAATGCAAAAAGTGCGAGAGCTAAAAGAATTGTAAAAAGAGTTTTTCTTTTGTTCATAAAGACTCCTTGCTCTCTCTAAATTTCTTTTAACTTTTTTCTTAAAAAACTTTTTTACTTTTTGATTTTTGAAATCAACAAAACGATGATGTAAAAGCCTCCTGCTACAAGTGATACGCTTGCTGCCGGTGGCCAGTTAAATGCTAGTGCTAAAATATAACCAATTACAGAAAATGTAAATCCAAAAATTGAACTAAAAAGAAATAATTTTTTCATACTCATTTTGCTGGAATCAAATGCAGAAAGGCAGAGAGCCGGCAAAATCAAAAGTGAATCAATTAAAAAGGCGCCTAAAAGTTTCATGGCAAGGGCAATGGTAAAGGCTAAGATTAAAAGCATGATTGTATAATTGACTTTTACTTTTACACCTAAACTTTTTGCAACTTCCTGATTAAAAAAAAGTGCACTTATGTTTTTAAAATTTAGCGTGACATATAAAATTAAAAAAATCAAAATAAAAATTAAAAGAATTATGTCTGAAGCAGCTAAAGCAAAAGGACTGCCCCAGATTAATGAAAGAGTATTTTTTGCTGGAACATTTTTTATGTGCATAATTAAAGATGCTACTGCCATGGACAAAACCATGCAAACTGCTGATGATGCGGAAAATCCCTTCTCCTGCCCCTGAGAAAAAAAGAGCATAAAAAAAACTAAAATCAAATTGATAAAAATTGTTACTGGAGTGAGCGGCAGGGAAAAAGCGAGCGAAATTGCTCCGCCTAAAATTACACCGTGCATGAGCATGTAGCGGAAAGAAAGTAAATTCATTTTTAAAACCATTACGCCGCAAAGTGGAAAGGCAAATCCTGAAATCATCATGGAAATAAATCCTTTTAAAACAGGGGCAAGTGTAAAAATAAGAAAAATTCTTTCGGCCATTATAAACCTTCTCCTTGCCCAAGCTGCAATGTTTTCCAGCCAGGCAATGCTGCAAGTTCCTGGTCGTGGGTAACAACAATGATTGTTGGAATTTCAGAAATTGTAAGAGACCGCAAAATATCAATAACCATTTTTTTGTTTTCCTTGTCCAGCGCTGCTGTGGGTTCATCTAGTAGAAGCAGTTTTGCCCTTTGAGCCAGACACCTTGCTAAAGAGATTTTTTGTTTTTCACCGCCGCTAAGCGAATTAAAATTTCTTTGGGCCAGATTTAAACTGCATGTTCTGGAAAGAGCTTCTTTGATGATTTCTTTTTTATTTTTTTTAGCGCGGGGAATGCCCAAAGAAATTACTTCTTCAACTGAAAGGGAAAATTGTGAAGAGTCATTTGTTTGAGGAATGTAGCCGATTGTATATTTTTCAAGAGCAGAGATTTCTTTTTTATCAATTAAAATTTGTCCGGAAAGAGGTTTGTATGTTCCATTTAAAAGACGAAGGAGCGTAGTTTTTCCAGCTCCGTTTTGTCCTACAACCATCAAGTGACCGCCACTCTTTAATTCAAAATTTAAATTTTTTATTTGACCGAATTTGTAGCACAAATTTTTTACACTTACATCCACCCCTTGAACTAGATGAGCCCTTTGCCTTAACAAAAAATACATCTGGTCACTGTCATGCAGCAAAGAAAGTTCTTCTTCTGTCTGGCACATGAGGCGGGGAATTAAATTTGTTCCTGTAATTTGGATTTTATTTTTTCGACTTTTGTTCAATTCTTCTACATAATCTACTGCCAGCTGACTCAAAAGTTCACTTTTTATTTTTGTGATTCCAAGGCGGATTGTTAGAAGCGCTGCTGCTTTTCCAATGGCGCTGTCGTGGGAAGAAAGAATATCACCTTCTTTTAATAAAGGCGGATTCTTCTTAAAAAAAGTTTCGGCATCAAAAAGAGGATGTAGCCACTTTCCACTGCTTTCAAAGAGAAGTTGATCATTTTTAAAAATGCGAAGGCTGATTCCTTCTGGCAAAGCTTCAAGATATTTTTCCACGATGTACTTGTCCAAAAATAAAAATGTTTCTTTCCTAAAGAAATTTAAAATCCTCAAATTTAAAATGCTTTAGGAAAAGTATTTTTAATTCCTAAATGATATATTAATTTTTTCAAAAAAGGTATAACTTTTGAAGCGGAATATTTTAGATGTTTTTTAATGGAATAGAATTTGAAGAATGAAAAATAATTTGTCTGTAAAAGTATTTTTTTTGATTGCGATTTTTTCTGCTTTTTTTTCTTCCTGTGGAATTCAACAGAGGAAGACAGCAATGCTTTCGGCAGCAAAAGAAATAGATGATTTAAAAACTGAACTTTCGAAAGTGAAGGGACAGCTGGCTCAGCGTAACCGCGAACTGGCAAGACGGCGCGATGTGGAAAAAGATTTAAGCGCCTTGATTGTTCACGCTTATAACGAGGAAAATTACACAGATCTTTTTATTTACACTGCTACTTTTGCAGAACTTTTTCCAGATTCAGAAAATTATGAACTTTACAAAAGCTATTATGATTTTGCAGTCAGCGAATTGACAGAAGCAAAAAAACGCAGCGATGAACAGGATGCGAATGAAGCAACGGGTATCTGGACTTTGGTTGAATATGGAAAAAATAAATTCTATTTGACAACGAATGAACGTCTTGCAGGAAGCGAAAATTCTTTTGATGAGGAAAATCAACTTTGCTACCTGGAAATTATGATTTTTTCGGAAACAAAAATTTCTTTTTCTTTGCTGGATCAAGATGGAGCAACACTTCTTAATGGAACAAATTCAAAAGCGGAAACATGGAATATCACAGTAAAAGATGGGGCTGGCAAAAATCACACATTCAAGGGAACTTGCAAAGGTGACACTATAGATTTAAACAGCGGTTATTCAAAACTCTTCCATTCTTATTTGCAAGGTGGAGGTTATATACAGCTTTCTTTTTACCGTTATCGTGATGTGTCAGGTTCTTATTATGATTTTAATATTCAGTCAGCTGCCTTTTACAACAATGCTTTTCGTAAACTAAAAAGTCTTTTGTAAAAGAGTGTGAAATCTGATGTGTCAGACAGAAAAAAATCATTTGTTGACATTAACAAAATGACTGCTTTACAATGAATAAATTTTGTGGAGAAATTTATGGAGAATACAATGGAAAATAATTTGAAAGATGGAATTCCGCTTAGGGAAAAATATAAGGATATGTTTGCTGCTCTTGCTCAATATTCTACGGCGGCTGCAAAAATTGATCCGACAAATGTTTATCAAAAAGCGAATTTAAAAACGCTGCCCCTTATGGAAAAGCTTGTTGCGGATAACACTTTGCCTGAAAGTCATTTTGAAGGAATTGAAAATTTTGAAAAATTTTATGATCAGGTTTGTCAGGGAAAAAGCGGCTTGATCTTTATGGAGCATTATTCAAATGCTGATATGCCAAGTTTTATGTATCAGTTAAAGACAAGTGGAAATCCTAAATTGGAAGATCTGGCAAACAGAATTGTTGCAATTGCCGGAATGAAGCTGAATGAAGAAAATGGCGTTGTAAGAGCCTTGTGTGAAAGTTACACACGTGTTGTTGTTTATCCAACAAGAAGTCAGGCAAAGGTTGAAAATTCAAATATGTCTGCTGAAGAAATTGCGGAAGAAGAAGCTAAGGCAAAAAAAATAAATCTTGCGGCTATGCGTGCAATGGATCACTGTAAGCGTAACGGTGAAGTGATTTTAGTTTTTCCTGCCGGCACCCGCTATCGTCCTGGTCATCCTGAAACAAAACGTGGACTTCGTGAAATGGACAGTTACATTCGTCTTTTTGACACTTTACTTATGGTGACAGTGAATGGCACTATCCTTCAGTTACAGGATGAAGATATGCTTAACGATCTTTGCATTAAGGGCAAGGTTGTTTTTTCTGCTCTTGAACCTATTAATTGTCGTGAATACCGCAAGTCTTTTATGGAAAAAGTTCCAGCTGATTGCGAAGATCCAAAACAGATGTTTGTTGATGACGTGATGAAAAAGTTTGACTTTGAACACGAACGTATTCAGAAAAAAGAATTTTAATTTGTTGACTGCAAAATTTTAAATAAAAAATATGAAAACAAAAAAAGGCGTCTGTTCTTTTACAGCGCCTTTTTGTTTTTTTAATGATTCTAAAAATCATTTAAATGATACAAAAACAGTTTGAAAAAATTACAAAATAATTTCCTGGTCTAAGACAGAAAGTCCTTTGTCACTGTAGTCGCATTTTTTTACAAGAGAAAAAATTTCTTCTGCTTTGTATTTTTCTTCCGGATAAAGGACAATGACAGAATGATCTCCTTTTTGCAAAAAGTCCTTTTGTCCAAATTCTGTGTAGCGGGTGGCACCGATTGAAATTAAAATTTCTTCAGGATAGGCAGCTTCTTTTAAATACGAGTGAATATTTTCCGCTGGACCTTCGTCACACTGGCCGTTTAATTTTTCCAAAAGCCACTTTTCTAAAGTTTCAAAAATGTAACTGTAGTCACGAACGGCAGAATCTTCTCCGTAAACAAAAACATCATCTTGTCTTTTTAAAAACGAAGCAATTCTGTAGCGGGACAAAATTCCATCTTTAGAAAAAGAATCAAGTGGAATCAAATTTTCGGAAATGCCTTTTGAAGAAGGACCCCAGTTTTTTTTCAAAGAAATTTTCTTTGCTCCTTCTTTTCTGATTGAACAGTCATTTGATGCTGCAAAAGAAAGTGGCTTTAACGAAATGATTCTTTCTTCATCCCATTCAGCGCGAAAAAGTATGGCACATTCGGCTTCAAGTTGGAGCTTTTCTTCGCCCTTAGGGAAAATAATTTTTTTCGAATCGAATGGGAATGTGTGTAAAAAGTCCGGGCAGCATTTTTCTGCAGGATTTTCAATTTCTTTTAAAAGAGGAATGTATGTTGGAAAAAGAGCTTTTGGCGCTCCTTCTTTTGCTTTGATATTTAAAAAATCTTTTGCTTCTCCAGCCTGTTCAAGGTGACCTGTAAAATTTCCGGCTACTCCAAAAGTGGCAACTTCTTTTTTTAGCATTTTCTTTTTCTCCTTGATTTTGTCTTAAAATCAAAATCACTCAAAAAATAAAAAAGGGCTTTTTTAAAGTGATAAATTTTGATAACATTTTTACTATCTTAATGAAAAGAGGTCAAATCAATTATGAAAAAAAATATTTCTTTGTGCGCAATTTTTTTAACAGTCATTTTGTTAACTTCATGTTCTTTGTTTTCACCACTTGCGGGAAAATCTTTTACAACAAATTTTCTTGGTGTGGAATACGGTTTTAAATTTGATAAAAATTTAACTTACGAAGAATATTCTGACTTGGGGGTGATTGCCAGCGGAACTTATGTTTACGATTTTAAAGAATCTACAGTGACATTAACTGACAGCGACGGCGAAAGCGAAACTTTTAAATATGATTCTAAAGAAAAAAGTCTTTGTCAGGAAAATGATGTTTTTGGGATTGCTTATAAATTGAAGACGGAATAATTTAAAAGCATTTTAGAGTAAAATCAAAATCAAAAAATCCGCATAAGGGAGTCCATAAAAGGCATCTATGAAAGTTGCAATCCTTAGAGCCCTCCAAATAGAATCAAACATTTGCCTTTATGCCGGACGCAAAAATTGCATTTACAGCCTGACGAATTTTTTTTGCGCTGCTTGTCTGCTGAACGTGTTTTTTTTGAATGAAGCCAACGTCGTAACAACCTAAAATATTTCCTGCGTTGTGACTTATAAAACCTGATTTGTAAGGGCCTTTTTCAAGTACGATTTGCGGCACCAGCGCCATTCCTAAACCAAGCGCTGCTAATGCCAGAACAGCTTCATTTCCTTCCGCTTCTGCTGCAATAATCGGGTGAACATTGCGGCTTTTTACCCAGGCATTGAACCTGTCGCGAGCAAGTCCCTGTTTTGGAAGAATGAGTGGAAGTGAAGAAACAATATCTTGGGGGCTACCGCTGACGGTTACGTAAGGGGACGAAGAACTTGCGGCAAAAACCAAGGGCGTACTTAAAACATGGTAACATTCAAAAATGTCGCTTAAACTTTCTGGAATTGCTGCGACTGCAACATCTGCTTTGTCGTGGCGAACTGCATCGATTGCGGCTGCGGGGTCACCAGTTTCTATGCTGAGTTGAATTTTGGGATGCTTTTCTGAAATTTTTCGGATGAAGTCTGGCATGACTGCATAACAAGCTGTAACGCTTGCGTAAACATTCAGCTGTCCCTTAACTTCATCTGCGTCTTTTGAAAAATCTTCCAAAAGTTTTTTCTTTTCTTGAAGGGCCTTTTCTGCAAAGAAGGCAAATTTTTTTCCATCCGAAGTAAGATGTACTTCACGTGAACCCCGGTCAAATAAAAGAGTTCCACTTTCTTCTTCCAGACGCGAAATAATTCTGCTTAAAGCTGAAGGACTCAAATTGATTTCCTGAGCTGCTTTAGTAAAGTGCAGTGTTTGTGATAATTTTAAAAATGCCTCTAGTTCTACAAAATCCATTCTTGAATTATATTCTTCAGAGAAAGGACTGTCAAAAAGTCGCGGGCCATTTGTGTGTAATATTATTTTACACTGATTTTTGAGACTTTAAATCGATTGCAGATTTTTTTACATTTTTCAAAATTTCTTAAAAAGTAAGATGTCTGTTTTTTGAGCAGATATCTTGCTTAGAGAAAATTTAATTCGTTTTAGATAGTGTCAAGAAATGTTCGCAATTTCTTTGAAAAAAGTTACGAAATTCAGGCTGCTTTCTGCTCTTTTTCAAGTCCCCGACTTTTAAGTTCGTTGAAAAATTCCGTGTAAGTAGACTCAGATTCGTTTTCCATTGCCTTTACAGCGATAATTTCAGGCTTTCCTTCAAGATTTATGGCTTTTACAATCATCACTGCCATATTTGTAACACGTTATGAAACTCGGATTTTTTCATAAACGGCATCTATCCATAAAACAGGATATTCTTTTTCAAGCGGCTTTTCCTGAAAATCTTTTACCATATCGTCTAGACTCTTATTCATCTATCTGACTTCGCCAGCACTGATGTTTTCAATTCCAAGACTTTGTGCAAGATGTTTTATTTTTCGAGTAGAAACTCCGTTTGTATATGCTTCTACAACCATGCTGATTAAAGGGTATCTCTAAAAAATCATTTTCAATGCTTTTTTAGAGATGCCTCTCGAATTTTAAGTCTTTGAAATACAAAGACTTAAAATGTCGTTTTTTCAAAGTTGCCTCTAAAAATTGAAATTTTTAGAGGCTCCCTAAAGCATTTTCGCTCCGCTGCCTGTTCTGCAGAAAAAACGGAACATAGCCAGAATTACGGAATTTTGGAATCTGAAGGTTAAATGTTCCGAGCCTTGTATCAAAGCGTCGTTCCCTGGTTCCAC
>CAVCWN010000198.1:0-3238 GCA_963605975.1 Desulfovibrionaceae bacterium
TTCCTTGATGCCCTTAGAGAAGCCGTTCACTTGCGCTCATACGGAAGTAAAAATCCTTTAACAGAATACAAAATTGACGGCTTTAACCAATTTGATGAATCTCTTGCTTCCATTCGTGACACAGTTGCAAGCCTTATCTTTAAGGTAAAGATTCAAGTAAACGGCCAAGATCCAAGGGCTCAAAGAAAGATGCCTGAACAAAACATGAAAATGAATGCCCAGCACCAGGAAATTGCATCTTCCATTTCACCAAGTGCTGGTGGCCAGGCACCACAAAGCGCATTCAATGCAAGGCAGGCTCAAATGCAGGCACAAAATTCAGCCATGAAGAGCGGTCGTCAGGGGCAAAGTGTTACAGTCATGAGGACACAACCAAAAGTTGGCCGAAATGATCCTTGCCCTTGCGGTTCTGGAAAAAAGTATAAGAACTGTCACGGCAGAAATGCTTAAAATCTAAAAAAACAAAAAAACCGGAAGCAAAAAATGTTTCCGGTTTATTTTTTTTACCTGCTTTTTAATCTGAACTTTGACTTTTATGCAAGGTTCAGTTTTATTTTTTTTAAGTAATTTTTTAAAACTTACCTTTAGTTTCTGACCTTGCCTTTTATGCTGCCAGCCCTTGAAAGCGGCCATATACAGAAATTAGCCTTACCCTGAATTTTGTTTACATTAACCGCCTGGGGCTGAATATTTGTATTGTAGGTAACAGAATATGGGTCATCAGCGTTTAAGGAAACCAGTTTTTTTGTATAGGAATGGCGCATGTCTAAAGAATTGTAGCGGTTATCCCCCATCATAAAGTATGAATCTTCTGCTAAAAAGACAGGGGCACCACTTTCATCATTTGCAGGGAAAAGAGGCATATTTCTCTGGTCCATGCGGGAAATATAATTGTAAAGTTCAACAGCATAATCCTGAAGAGCATCCCTTTCCTGGCTAAGTTCCGCTTCTTTTACAGAGTAATAGGGGTCTTCAACATCCAGCAGCATATTTTCAATAGTATTTAAAACCATTGAAGCGAAAGTTTTTTTAACCATTATGTTTAAGCGGAAAAGTGAATCTGTGTAAAGGTCACCGCCATAAAGATTTTGTCCTGTAATGCTGCCGTCTTCTTTTAACTCTTCAAGACTAAGTCCTTTTGCTGTGGCAGAGGAAGCCCAATCCGTCATAAAATGACTAAACCACTGGGCGCCACCGTCTATTGTATACAAGGTTGCTGCCAGGGAATCAACTGTTGCAAACAAAGAATAAGGGCTTCTTCTTTCCGGAGGGATCAGATCCTCAACATCTTCTTCATTCACATTCTGGCCTTTTGCAAGACTTGAAAATTTCTGGCTTAGGGCAAGACATTCTTCATATTCATCTTTTATGTTTAATGACCGCCTTTCTTCTTCAATCTGCAAAGTGGAATTGTATTCGCTTTGTGAAAGTGGCATCCATTCAATTTTTCTTTGGGATTCACTTGAAAGTTTGTTTAAATTCCATGCTGCAAATTTTTCATCACTTTCTGACTTTTTGAATTCCAAATTGTCTTTTGTTCGGTAGTAAAGACTGCCGTCCATCATTATAAGCTGTTCTCCCGGCAAACCTGCAATTCTTTTTACAAGAGGGTCTGCCTTTAGTTCTCCATTTTCATCAGTATTTACATTTATAAGGGTAAATGAAATCATGTATAAAAAATTTGAAAGATAATTTTTTACTTCACTTTTGCGGTCATCCTTGTAGTGGGGATTTCTGAAAACTACAATGTCACCCTTTTTATAATCCTGCATGCGGGGAATGCCTACTTCGCTCAAAGGAAATTTTGGACCGGCAGAAGTTTTCCAGACAATGGCCCTGTCACCAACAAGGAATGTTGGTACCATTGATTCTGAAGGAATGCGGTAAAGCTGGACGATAAAAATATTTACAAGGGCAATTACAAAAACAGCCCAAACTACGGCGTCAAGAGTTTCTGCAATTTCAAAAAAGACTCTCTTTAAACCATGAGGTTTTCTTAAAGGATTTGACTCTCTTTCCTTTGCCCACTTTTCATTGAATTTTGGAAAGTGTTTTTCACTCAGGAAATAATATTTTAAAATACAGGAAATGACTAAAATTAATGTCCACAAAATGGCGCAAACTAAATCCTTTGCGTAAGACATTGGCAAAGCACCAGCACGCTGAATAATAAAAGTTGTAATAAAAAGAAATGGTTCGTAAGTTATAAGTTCACGAACAAGAGAAATTCTTTTTATGGTGTTCTTTTTTAAAAGATTAAAGATGGAAAAATAAATTACAAATGCTGTGTAAATAAGGCAAAGTGGAAAAGCAAGAAGTGAAATATCAGCATTAAAACTTAAACTGAAAAAAGAATAAAGCAGGCAAAGAATAGCATTAATGTAAATAAAAACAGAAAGTTTTTTCATAATTACTCCCATATAAAAAAGTGAAAGTCTAAAAACAGCACACCTTCTTGAGTTGCCGCTTAAAAGACTTCCCTTTAGAGTTTCCATAATATACCACAAGGATTTTTTTTATACTATGGAAATAGAGAAAAATTACAAGTTTTAAGATGGGACTTTAAAGGATAAAAGGGTATCTCTAAAAAATCATTTTCAATGTTTTTTTAGAGATACCTCTCGAATTTTAAGTCTTTGAAATACAAAGACTTAAAATATCGCGTTTTCAGAGTTGCCTCTAAAAATTGCAATTTTTAGAGGCTCCCAAAAAAACATGAATGGCGGCAAAAAAATTTTATGGACGATTTTTAAAAGATGACCTATAGTAGAAAAATGAATGATTTTTCAGATTTAGACATTTTAAATTTGAACCAGGCACTTGAATACGTGGCCGGTGAAAAAGAACTTTTAAAGGAACTTTTGGATGCTTTTGTTAAAGATAAAAAACTGTCTTATGAAAAACTGCTTTCCCTGGAAGAAAGTGACAAGGTGGAAGCTGCAAAATACGTTCACTATTTTAAGGGCGGCGGCAGGCAACTTTGCGCACAAAGATTAAACGCAGCAGGCCAAAGGCTGGAAGATTTTCTTCGGGGGCGGTTAAAATCAACAGACGAAAAAGAAGTTAATGTAGAAGATTTGAATAAGGATTTTGTGACCGCTTATCAAGAAGCCCTTAAAGCTATGGAAAAGGCGCTTGGGGAATTTTAAAAGGTAGGAATCGGTACTGACACTACTTTCCTAAACATGTGCTCCTTTTGGAAACTGACGCTGCTTTCGTAAACAAGGCGCCTTTTGGA
>CAVCWN010000199.1:0-5849 GCA_963605975.1 Desulfovibrionaceae bacterium
AGCCATAAGTGTCCCATTTACAGACAGACTCATTTCAGAAAGAGCCAAATTTTCTCTGCACAAATATTCTTCCATTTGTGTAAGACATTTGGAAAAATATTTTTTGTGCAAAAGAAAATTCAACTGCATCCTGGAAACATCTTCACTTTGTAATTCCGCAGAATTTTCTAAAAGAAGATTTCTAAAAGCATAAAACTTAGTCTCATCGCACAAATCATCGTTCACCAAAAACTTTTTTCTTTTTACTTCTAAATTAAATTCCGGCAAAGCAGAATTGTACATAACATTTGAACAGTAAAATAAAAGTCCTTCTTCTTTTCTTAAAAGATTTTTTGCATCTTCCGGAAAAAGGCCTTTTACACTTACATTAAATGAATTTAAATCGAACTTGATATTTGCCACACGAGCATTTTTTTCTTCAACAAGTAAAAGCAAATCGCACAAAAGCTCTTTCATGTTTACGAAAGGAACTTCTTCTTCAGTTTTTTCCATTTCCAAAAAAGCAGTATCTTCCTTCACATTAGTTTTTTTCAATTTTCCATAACAGCAAAAAAGAGCAAGCAAAGAAGCAGCAAAAAAAATTAAAAGTAAATTTCTTTTTTGATTTCTATTTACAAAAAACCTTTTCTTATTTTGCCCTTCCAGATACAAACCTTTAGCAAAATTAAAACCTTGACTTTCCAAAAGCAATCTGTCCGCAACAAAAATTTCTGCCATCAAAGACCAGTGCTTCAACTTAAATGAATAATCAAAACACGTCGTATCATCAAAGCCAGGATGCAACTTTTCCAATTCATGAAATATATATGATCTCAAACCTTTCCCTGCTTTTGCAAAAGGAATTTTCAAAGAATATTTTTCATAGTCTTCCTTGCCTAAGATTTGTTTCATTTTACACTCCATTTATTTTTTAAAAGTTGCCACCATTCGTCTGTCATTCACTTTCCATATCTGCCGGTAGCCGTCATTCGTTATTTCCAGACGCATTTCTTCCAGAGCAAACATAGACAAACACAAATTTTTCCATTCAATACTTTTTGTATACCAGCCATCTTCATTTTCAGAATCAACTTCATTTATCTTTTTACACATTGCTTTAAAACCGTCATGAATAAATTTGTCCCTTTCGTAAGACTCCTTTAACACTTTGGTTTCAAGTCTTAATTTTTCATTTGAACAAATCATTGAAACAGAAATTGTAGATAAAGCTGCAATACATGTTAGAAAAAGTAAAATTTGAACAAGTCTCATAAAGCGAAACCTTCATTTTGAATTTCACATTTCGAATAAAAAAAATCACACATGTTTTTTACACATTTATATTCGGTCATCAATTTAGAAGAGTCCGCCATTAAAAGGCCTGCAATAACCAAAAGACATGCAAGTGTCCAAATGTAATGTTTCATTTTTTTAGTTCCAGGAATTTATATCCGCATTTTTTCCACTTCCCCCCTGCATACCGTCACTTCCATAACTGACGATTACAAAGGGAAGTCCTTCAGGTGCAGTTTCTGGAAAAACAGAATTATCTTTATTCATATAAACATATTCGTTTCCCCATGGATCCCGCTGCACCTGTCTGTCCAAATAAGGACCATTCCAATTTTCCGGAACAGGCATAAGCAAAGGTTTTGACCACAAAGCTTCCAGCCCCTGCGATGAAGTTGGAAAATTTCCACAATCAACATAATAGGATTGCAAGGCCGCCTTGTAAGAAGAAATTTCTTCTTTAGCTTCAGTTTTTCTTGCATGCTCCATAATCTGCATTGTTGAAACCCCAGCCCCTGCCGTAAGCAAAGCCATAATCGCCAGAACCGCAAGCGTTTCTACAAAAGTAAAGCCCGAATCTTTTTCATCAATCGTCCTCCGTTTAATTTTTTTCCATGCCGCAATTTTTTTTAACAGAAAAATTTTTAACCACATATTTCCTCCTTATAAAAGTAGAAGTCCTCATTAGCGACAGCATCGCCATTTTAAAGGCATTCTCAAATACCATAAGAAAACATCACAGGTCCCAAAACTTTCAAAATCAAAATAAACAAATATATTGCAAGAACACACATAAGACATGGTTCCAGTAATGTTTCCAATAATTTTTCCCTGTCACATTTTTTCTTTTTTAAAAGACACACAATTTGCTTAAAAGCTTCGTTAATTGAACCACTCGATTCTGCCACTTCAAAAATCGCTTCATATTCCATTCCAAACTTTTTTAAAACAAAGGCTGCACCCATCCCCCTTTCCAGTTCCACCAAAGAAAGAAGAATCTGTTTTTTTAACTTTTCATTTTTTTCAGCAAGAGGTAAAGAAATTTTCAATGCCGAAAAAAGATCTATTCCATTTGATGTCATAAAACTGATGATGTTAAAAAAATCCAGTCTTTGATTTTCACAAAAAAACTTTTTCAATAAAAAAATAAAAAAACAAATTACAAAAAATAAAAAAGCATTTGCTTCAAAACAGGCAAGACCTGCATTTTTTTTATAGGCAGCTTTATCAAAAGTTCCAGATAAATCAATTGCCAGTTTGTCCCCAAAAGAATACAAAAGCAGGCTGCCCGCAATCGCAAAAAGCAAAACAAAAAAAGGATAAATCGAAGTCATAAAGATTTTCTTTCTTAACTCCTGACCAGACTCTTCCTTTTCCAGCAAAAAAGAAAATGTTTTATCCAGCCTGCCTCCTTCCACAGAAGCTTTCACAAAAGAAACATAATAATCCGGAAAAGAAATATTCGAAGAAAATTTTATGGCCTCACAAAAATCATACCCCTTTTCCAAAGCACTATTTATTTCCAGAGCAGTTTTTTTCACTGTCACATTTACTCCCTTCATTGAAGAAATAATTTTTAATGAAGAAGAAATACTTAATCCAGAATTCAAAAGCTCACTCATCAATTTTGTAAAAGTAAAAAGATTTTTCTTACTGGCATACATAGCCCACGTCCTCATTATTTTTTAAAAAACGAATTTTACTTTTTTTGTACAAGTCTTGAGGAATGTAGCGCATATCCGCTTCAAGAATTCCCTCTTCCAAATGCTGGGCAATCACCCCCCTCAACACCTCATGCACAACCTTTGGACTTTCCCCCAAATCGCAAAGCCTTATAACTGCCTGCGAAATTGAAGCCGTATGCAAAGTTGCAATAACCAGATGACCTGTCAAAGAAGCCTGTACTGCAATTCTTGCAGTTTCGCCATCACGAATTTCCCCCAGAAAAATCACATCCGGATCCTGTCTGAAAGTCCTTTTCAAAACTTCCAGAAAATTCATATCGCATGTAGAATCAATTTGCACTTGAGTAACACCTTCAATAACGTATTCAGGAGGATCTTCAAGCGAAATAATTTTTTTTGTATTCGAAGAAACTTTTTTTATTTCTTCCAGCATGGAACACGCAGTCGTTGATTTTCCAGAACCCGTCGGCCCGCAAATCAAAATCAAACCATCCCTCAAAGAACAGAATTTTTTTATTGTTTCCACCTGTCTCTTATTAAACCCAAGCACTTCAATATTTAAAGCAATTCTTTGAGTATCCAAAAGGCGCAGCACAACAGACTCTCCAAAAGACTGATCGCTCCTTTTTACAGCCGGCAAACATGAAACGCGGACAAAAATATTTTTTCCTTCATCATTCGTAAAAACAAACTGACCATCCTGGCCCCGTCTTTTTTCCACAACATTCATCTTTGACAAAAGCTTAATTCTTTGCACCAAAGAATATTCATTGGCCGCATCCAAAGGAATTTCTTTTTCCAGTTTTCCCTTTATTCTGAAACGGACTCTTTCATCTTCAATATGAATGTCAGTCGCATCATAACTTCTTGCCTGAGAAATTAAACTTTTCAGTAAAGCCTTTGCCGCATTTTCATCGTACTTGTCATTTTCTTTTGATGAATTATTTTTTTCTGTCAAAAGATTTTTTCTACCCGCAAAAAGCGAAGCAATCGTTTTCGTAAATTTATCTTTTTCAATCGGTAGAAAAAAACATTCCTTTCCAGACAATTTCTTTACATAACGCAAAAGCCTTTCTTTTAAAGGCTTATCATCTTCATTTACCATTCCAATCTTTACACAAAAATCATCTTCGCCCAAAAGAGCAATTTGATTATGCAGACAAAAAACAGCCGAAAGCTTACAAACTTTTTTTTCTATATTTTCCTTTTCCATTTTTAAACTCCACAAAAATATTTTTTATTCACTTTTAATTTCACTTTCAAAAGACCCTTCAAGTCCACCTTCCAAAGACAAACATTCCATTAAAATTCTTTCATAAAAATCTTCATCAGACTCACAACTTTCATTACTGTCATCCTTTTGCCAGTGAGGCACCAGATAAATTACAATTTCCGTTTTTTGATTAGATTTTTTTCTTGCCTTAAACAGCCAGCCCAAAAGAGGAATTTTTGACAGCAAAGGAATTCCGCTTTCTTCAAAAGAAACTTCGTCCTGAACAAGACCACTCAAAACAATCACTTCACCGCTCTTACCTCTAACTTCAGTGGTAATAATTTTTTCACTGGTGGGAGGTGGGTTTCCAGTCGAAGCAGAAGTATCAGTACCTTGTCTTGAAACAGAAGCCGAAATCGAACTTGTAATCATTCCGTCGCCACTCACCCATCCCTTTACCTCAATTTCCAGTCCCGAAGAAATTTCTCTTGTTACACCAGAATAAATTGGCTCACCAGTTTCCGGATCCAGATTATTGTCCCGATAACGATAGGTATTCGTGTTTTGGAATTTTATTGTTCCTCCGCTCACACCAGACAGACTTGTGTCAGCAAAAACCTGAGCCTTATTTTCATTAATCGCCGTCTGCAAAGAAGATGCAAACTTGTAACCAAAAGTTGAAAGCACATCCACCTTCAAAGACAAAACCGAACCTAAAGCCACAGCCACTTGACTGCCATCATCCAGCGCCGCAGAAGAAGCACTTAAAGCCGACTCCCAGTTTTCTTCATTCGAATACTGGTACTGCAAAACAAGCAGATCATAAGAAATTCTTTTGACCGGAAAATCTATATTCAGGAGCGAAGTTTTTAAATATTGAGCCTCAGCATCAGAACCAGTAAAAAACAATTTATTGTCACTGGAAGTCTGTTTAAATTGCCCAGTCTTTATTCCAGGCGGCAAGTGACTTAAAAAATCTTGAGCACTTATATATTTCAATTCCACCATGTGATATTTTTTTTCTACATCAATTTCTTCTACAAACTTTTTAATTTCTTCGTGGCCACAAGCCGTCGCGTAACACATAAAAGACATTTCGTCCGGCAGCTTCACAAAATTCAATCTGCCAAAAACACTTTCCACCAATGACACCGCATCATCACAGTGTAAATATTTCATTACATATTTTTGCCAACTCTTTCCAATCTGCGCATTTGAAGCAGCCGCTGAACTTACATAATAAATGTCTTCATATAAAATCCACTTGCAGGAAGCAGCGCCACAAATAAGATTTAAACTTTCTTCCAAAGACTTATTTTGAAAATTCACAGATTTAATTTTAAAAGACACATCGCTCAAAAAAACATATTCCTTCTTTGCCTTTACAAACAAATCTTCAAGCAAAGCGGAAGCTGCAGAATCTTTGGCAGCCACAGAGTAAAATTCTCCATCACCACTTACCTGCACTTTCCCCAGATTCTCAACAGCCCGACTCTGCTGTGTTTGACCAATTTTAGAAATACGAAAAACCTTTCCGTCAGATTCAAGCTCATAATTTTTTCCAACTTGCCTCACAAGTGCCTTCAAAAAATCTTCCGCTTTACTTCCCTCAAGACGAACTGAAATTCCATTCTCCGGCAAAATGTCCCAGCTTACTTCGACTCCAAATTCTTTTGAAATTC
>CAVCWN010000200.1:0-19616 GCA_963605975.1 Desulfovibrionaceae bacterium
TGATTGCCCACCGCCCTTACCAAAAAGAAGGCCTTCAAAAGAAGAATGTCTTGCCGTAGACAAAAATTACAGGCGCTACATTCTGGCCATCATCCTTGCAACTATCATCACAGGCTGCCTGGGACTGGTAACTTCAAAAATCATTCCGGACTTGCCAATCATTTACGTTTGCATAGGTTTTATAATCACAGCCATTCTTTTAATCCTTTCAAGTTTTATTGAAAAAATCCAGGCTAAAAAATCAAGTGCCAAATCTTCTTCAAAAGAAAGCAGTGTAGAAGAAAAAAGCCTACCCCCTTCAGAAAAAGCTCCTTCATGGTGGCAGGCACTTCTTATCGGCTTAGCCCAGGGCATCGGAACCTTGCCTGGCATTTCCAGAAGCGGTTCTACAATCGCAGGTTCGCTTTTTTGCGGCGTAAACAGGCAGCAGGCCGGCGAATTCAGTTTTATCTGTTCCATACCAGCCATTTTGGGAGCATTCCTTCTGGAACTAAAAGATTTAGGTCAAGTGTCTTCCAACGTAGGAGCCATGCCTCTTGCAACAGGCTGCATCGTAGCCTTCGTAAGCGGATTTTTGTCTCTCACATGGCTCATGCGCTTAATCAAAAAAGGCCGTCTGGAATGGTTTGCATGTTACTTAATTCCGCTGGCAGTTTTGGGAATAATTTTCTTGGGATAATTTTTTTTCTGATTCCAAAATAACTTTCATTTCAGGCAAGTTGTAAAAATTTCATTTTACAGCTTGCAAATCAACAAAAAAAAGCGCCTGGCAAAAAGTAAAACCAGACGCTTTTTTTACGCAGAACAAGTCGCCCTGCATTCAATTTTATTCAGTTCAATTTAATTTGATTTAGCCGCACCCGGCAAACCAATATCTGTCCTGTAGAACATATCCGTAAAGGAAATAGATTTAAGGGCCTCGTAAGCATTTTCCCTGGCCTGGTCAAAAGTGTCCCCGTAAGAAGAACATGCCAAAACTCTGCCACCACAAGTTACCATTCCGCTGGCATTGTCCGCCCTGGAATGAGTGGCCCTTCTGTCAGGCACAGCACCCGCAACAAACATCTTTGCCCCAGTCTTTGCAAAAGCAGCCTTGTCCATAAAAATAGGCAAACCCTTTTTGTAAGAACGAGGGTAACCGCCAGAAACAACAACCGGCGCAAGGCAGTACCCCTTTTTCCAGCTCATCTTAAATTCCTTAAGCGAACCATCAGTAATTGCCTGACACATCTTAAAAAAGTCAAAATCCATCAAAGGCAAAACTGCTTGAGTTTCCGGATCACCCAGACGCACATTGTATTCCAGACACTTTGGCCCATCTTCCGTAAGCATAAGCCCAAAAAAGATAAAACCGCGGTAATCAAAGTTTTCTTCGATTAAACCCTTAAGAGTCGGCTGCAAAATATTTTTTTCAAACTGACTCAAAATCAAAGGAGTCACATCATCCACCGGAGAGATTGCTCCCATACCGCCAGTGTTAGGCCCCTTAGCCCCATCCAAAAGCCTCTTGTGATCACGGGCAGGCAAAAAAGGAAGAATACAAGCCTTACCCTGCCCAGCACTTTCTTTTGTAACAGAAACCGCTGCCAAAATAGAAATTTCGTCCCCCCGCAAATACTCTTCTACAAGCAGTTTTTTTCCGGCTTCTCCAACAAGAGAACCATCCATCAATTCCTTAACAGCCTTAACAGCCTCTTCTTCCGTAAGAGCAACAACAACACCCTTACCAGCGGCAAGACCGTCAGCCTTTAAAACAATCGGAGCGCCTTCCGCCTTCACATAAGCCAAAGCTTCTTCCATGTCAGAAAAAGTTTTGCTCTTTGCACAGGCAACCCCATATTTTCGCATAAAGTCCTTGGCCAAATCCTTGCTGGCTTCCAGTTGAGCCGCAGCCTTTTTTGGCCCCACAGCAGGAATGCCCGCATCCCAAAAAGCGTCTGTCAAACCAGCAGCCAAAGGATCCTCCGGACCCACAACACAAAAATGACAGTTTTCCTTTTGAGCAATTTTTACATAAACATCATTTCCGCGCGCATCCCCAAGATAATCACAATCCGCTGGATTAACATTCACGCACTTGTTTTCAAAAGCAGTGCCCCCATTTCCAGGCACGCAAACAATTTTTTCAACATCCTCGCTCTCTGCAAGCTTCCAGGCAATCGCATGTTCACGTCCGCCCGAACCAATAACAATTACATTCATAGCCCCATAATAATTGAAATAAAATCATTTTTCAATTGAATTTGAAGCATACCTTCTTTCGTCTAACCGCCCTTCCGCCACTTGCTGCGCGCGGTCCTCAACCTAAAGGTTTCGGACTGCCTTCGGCATGGCTCCACGGCGGGCTAGGCGTATTTAAAAAAGATGAACAGTTATGCTGCGAAACAGAAAGTTAGCACGACAGGATGTCGTAGCGGGCTAAGAGTCTGCCCTATTAAAAGTGGATTAGTCAAACAAATCTTCAATTGTGTACAAAATCAAATTCTTTTTGCACTCAGCATCAATTTCTTTATAACCGAATTTTGAAAAGAAGCCATATTTTTTGCAGGTTAAACCTGTGTCATTAACCTGCTTGATTTCATTCCAGATAAGATTTTTATCCAGCGCGTCGCCGGTGAATTTCGCTTCATAAAAAATATAGTGGCCGTCGTTTTCTGAAACCAGGTCAAATTCTCCATTTTTATGATTTACAGGATCACCGTAGTAATATTTGCCAATTTTTTCAAATGGCTCTTCAAGTTCCCCGGTCTTGTTTTTTCTGATTAAAAACTGTTTGCACACATCTTCAAAAGCCTTTGGAACATAATGTTCCTCAAAATCAGGCAAAATAAACCTTTCAAAAAATGCATCGGGGGCCATCACTGCAAGTCGCGACAAATTTCTGTATATGTACTTGAAATAAAACAAGGTCAGTTGGTCCGAAACGTAATATCCGGCTTTTTTCTTGTTGTTTTCGTCATTTATAGGAGCCACTTTTGCCACCACGTCCATTTTTATCAATTTTTCAAGAATGTCAGCCAATGTAGGTGAACTGGACACTTTTGACTGGGACAAAATGTCGCTGAATTTTACATAACCTTTTGCCAGACTTTCAAAAACTTCATAGGCATTCATCATTTTTGAAATTTCGGATTTTAAATACATCTGGACTTCATTTTCAAAGCGGCTGCCTGGACTTGCAATCAAGTCAATTATGTTCTGCTTTACAGATTTTGACGAATCCACCAGTCTGTTGTAGTAGGGAATTCCGCCAAAAACAGAATACAGGCGCACTTTGTCCTCACTGCTAAAATCCTTGTAAAAAAGAGATGATTCATAATAATCCATAGCCTTAAGGTGTAGCACAAGATCAAAGCGACCAAACAGGGGATTTTCTTCCAAAAGCAAGGATTTCATGGTCTCAACATAAGAGCCGCAAATGATAAGTTTCAGGTGCGACTTACCCTTGTTGTATCAATAAGTGACTGAATTATGCTGTCCAGGCCAGGCACAACTTTTCTTATGTAAGGATATTCATCAATCACAAGAATCAGCTCTTTTTGGGCAGCCTGTTTGTAAATGAAGGAAAGAATCGCCTCAAAAGAAGTAAATGCCAGGGGCGGTAGATCAAATATTTCGGACACTATTTCCGAAAGAGACGCAACATTGTTCTCTTCCGAAGTTTCCTTTCACTCATAATAAATTGATGACATGGCACTTTCTTTCAAGCAGTGCTTGATGAGCTCAGTTTTACCCACACGGCGGCGTCCATAAACCAAGCCGGCGTGATTTTTATTTGAGTTTACAAAATTTAGAATCGATTTTATTTGATTTCCTCTTCCAAGAAATTCATCTGCCATAGACACTACCTTTTTACTCGCTTTCAATCGAGTCAACTTTAACCGAGTAAAATACACATTCCCAGAATATGGATTGTCAAGGCAGGCTATTACTCAAGACCTTGCCTTCGCAGTTTTGAAGGTGGCGTCCTACATCTCAAATAAAAAAGCCACTCTCTTTTCGAAAGTGGCTTTCTTTTTAAGAATGGAATTTTCCATCCCTATTTTTTATGAAACTTTATAAATTAGATTGATACCTTGAAGCCAAGAGTAAGTTCCAGGCCACCGCGGTAGAAGTAGTTTGTTGTGTTAGTAACGTTTCCGTCATCATCTTTTGTAACATGTTTAATTGGGTTAAAGTCGTGCATATAGCGAACGCCAACAATTGCACGTCCGGGTCCCATGCGTGTTTCATAGTCGAAACCAACTGTAGCACCGAATGTAACGCCTGAAATGTCTACACTTCCATAAGTACCATTTTTGTTACTGTTACCACTAGAAGTAGTAGTTACGCTACTCCAAGAAGAAGTCAACTGTGAAACAGGAATAGAAATGTAAGGTCCTACAAGGAAGTTAATGGTCTTGTACTTGTAGCCCAAAAGAACAGGAATGTCTATTGAACTGTAAGTATATTTATCTACTGTTGTTGTAGAGTACGAACCTACAGTAATAACAGACTTTTTACCAATATTGTTGTTGTAATAATTTACTTCTGCCTGAACGTTCCAAGGACCCTTAAGTCCTGCGTTAACAAAAGCACCACCACCAAAAGAAAGGTTTGCGCCAAAAGGTCTTTCTGGTGTAGAACCGTCTGCATAAGCTGCACCCCAGCCTTCACTAGCATAACCGTGAACACCTACTGCTACGCCTTTTGCACTTACCAAAGAAACTGCTGCAATAGCAACTGCCAAAATAGATACAATCTTCTTCATAAAAAAATCTCCTCATAAAAGTTGATGTACTTCAAATATAAAACAAAAATCCGCATAATTCAACTTTTATGTAAAAATAAAAGGTAATTTATTTTAAAGGGTGCTATACTCTTTTTATGTCAGATTTAAAAATTTTTCTTTTGATGGGAGCAGCTGCCGTTTTACTGATTGTTTTGCTGTCTTTGTTTTTTAAATATAAAAATCAAATGGAAGCAGAAAGGCAAAAAGCTTTTGCTAAAAAAAAGGCGGCAGAAGCAAAAAAAAGCGGCTTACTTGTAAACTGCCCCCTTTGCAATTCTCCTCTTTTGCCCGGCCAAGATTTAATCAGTCGGGTTTACAGGCCAATGAATGTGCCAGACCAGCTTTGTACCATAAACGGCTGCCCCCACTGCTACCCAAAAGTAGAAGCAGGATTAAAAAGAATCTGCCCCGTCTGCCACAAAGAAGTTTCCCTTACAGATGGTCATTTGATTGCCCGCCTCTTTAACAAAAGCCTTGGAAAAAAACACGTAATTGTTACCGGCTGCAACCACTGTTCAAAAGGCTCAAAATGATTTGGTGTATTTTCAAATAAAAAAAATGTATGTATAATTGTAGAAATTTTTTTTCTACATGCCCTGTGTGAATTTTCAAGCTAAAATCCAATTTGCCACAAGCATGAAAGACCCAGAAAAATAAAAAAGGAGGCATGAAAAATGATTATTGGAAATGATTTGCCAAATATTCCCTGGCAGGAAAGACCGGCCGGTTGCACGGATGCAATCTGGCGTTACAGCGAAAACCCTATCGTAAAGCGGGACGAAATTCCTGGCAGCAACAGTATTTTTAATTCAGCGGTTATTGCTAAAGATGGAAAATTTGCAGGCATTTTCAGGTCAGATGACAGGGCCATGCAGCAGCACCTTTTTTTGGGTAAAAGCGATGACGGCATTCACTGGCAGCTGGAAAAAAATCCCATTATGCTTTTAAACGAAGACGGCAGCGAAAGGGGGCCGGCTTGTGGTTACGATCCCCGCGTCTGTTTTATAGACGGAAAATATTATGTTACCTGGTGCAATAATTATTATGGTCCTACAATCGGCATTGCATGGTCAGAGGATTTTGCCCACTTCTATCAAAAAGAAAATGCCTTTTTGCCTTGCAACAGAAACGGCGTTTTATTTCCAAAAAAAATTGATGGAAAATTTTTAATGCTGTCCCGACCGTCAGACAGGGGCCACACTCCTTTTGGTGACATTTTTATTTCTCAATCTTATGACATGGAATTTTGGGGCCACCACCGTTTTGTCATGGGAGCTTCTGGCGGCTGGTCATGGACAAAAATCGGGGCGGGTCCTATTCCAATTGAAACCGAAGAAGGCTGGCTTTTGATTTACCACGGAGTCGCTACAACTTGCAACGGAATGGTTTACAGCATGGGGGCAGCTCTTCTGGATAAAAATGAACCATGGAAAGTTTTGTACCGTCCTAGGCCTTACCTTATGCGCCCCCAGGAATTGTATGAATGTGTAGGCGATGTGCCGAATGTTGTTTTCCCATGCGCAACTCTTTGTGACGCAAAGACTGGTCGCATTGCAATTTACTACGGTGCTGCAGATACAGTTGTTGGTCTGGCATTTACTCAAATTGATATTTTGATGGATTTTATAAAGAAAAATTCTTAAAAGATTTTTTTAGGGGGACAGAAAATGAAATTAAATCAGCTTTTAAATAGTGACAAAATCACTTTGTCTTTTGAAGTTTTTCCTCCAAAGACAAATGCGAATTTTGAATCTGTTAAACAGGCTGCTCTTCAAGTAGCAAAACTTAAACCGGACTACATGTCTGTTACTTGTGGAGCTGGCGGTTCTACTGGCAACAATACTCTTTCCATTGCCAGTCAAATTCAAAATGAAGAAAATGTTACGACAATTGCCCACATCACTTGTGTAGGAACAACAAAGGCTTCGTTAAAAGAAAATCTGGATGCAATGAAGGCGGCGGGCATAGAAAATATTTTTGCCCTTCGCGGCGACCGACCAAAAGATTTTGAAGGAGATCCTTTTTTGGATTTTCATTATGCAAGTGAATTGACTGCTGCAATCCGTCAGCATGGAGACTTTTGCATAGGCGGGGCATGTTACCCTGAAGGCCATGTTGAATCTGTTCACAAAATTGATGACATAAAAAATCTAAAAAAAAAGATTGATGCCGGATGCGAATTTTTAACAACACAAATGTTTTTTGACAACAACATTTTCTTTAATTTTTTGTACAAGGTACGTAACGAAGGAATCACAGTGCCTGTTGTGCCAGGCATCATGCCGATTACAAGAGCAGTTCAAGTTGCCAATGCTGTTAAACTTTCGGGCTGCAATGTGCCGGAACGTTTTAAAAATTTAGTTGACCGTTTTGGAGAAAATCCTAAGGCCATGCAGCAAGCGGGCATTGCTTATGCAACTGACCAGATAATCGATTTGATTGCAAACGGCATAAATCACATTCACGTTTATTCAATGAACAAAAGTGAAGTAGCCCAGGCTTTGCAAAAAAATCTTTCAGAAATTATTGGCACAGGAAAAATTGATTTTTAATTGTGGCCCGCTTTTATAAAATGGCGTCACAGAATAAGGGCCTTCCTAAAAACTTCAGTTTCTGGAGGCTTCCAATATTTTCCCGGAGGAGCTTATGCTTTTTAAAAGCCAAGATGTAGACCGTCAGGAAATTTACCGCTACCTGGGTTACAGGGGAATTCAAAAAGACTCTTCCGTAGACCTCTTGATTTCTTCATGTCTGGAAGAAGTTTTTAAAGTCAGCGACATGCGGCATTTTTACAAGCGATTTTCTCTTGAACTGAAAGAAAATAATTTTGTAAAAATTGAGTCCCTGGAATTTCAAAGCAAATCTCTTTCAAAAAATTTTAATGGCTGTCATGAAGTTTTACTTTTTGCCGCCAGCCTTGGCATGGAGGTGGACAGAGTTCTTGCCCGTTACACAAAAATAAATTTAGTAAGGGCTGCCGTTTTTCAATCCACCGCCGCTGCAACAATTGAAGCCTACTGCAATCACTGTCAAAATCAAATTGAAGATGAAATGAAAAAAGAAAATCTTTTTTTGCGTCCCCGCTTTAGTCCAGGCTATGGCGATGTAAATCTTGAAATACAAAAAGATTTTCTTTCGATGATTGATTCTGCAAAGACTGTCGGTATAATTTTAGGTCAAGGCGGAATTATGATTCCAGAAAAATCAATTTCTGCTTTCATGGCTTTGAGCAAAGAAAATTCTTTTTGCCCCAAAGAAGGCTGTGAAATCTGCGGAAAAAAGGACTGTCTCTATAAAAGATAAGTGGAGAAATCATTATGACTTTTAAAGAAGAACTTGGAAAAAGAATTTTGTTTTATGATGGCGGACTTGGTTCCCTTTTGCAGCAGCGTGGTTTAAAAACTGGTGAGCTGCCGGAAAGCTGGAACCTTACAAAAGCGGATGTCCTTTATGAAATCCACAAAGAATATCTTGATGCGGGTGCTGATATAATTTTAGCAAATACTTTTGGTGCCAACAGATTTAAATTTGATAACGTAGAAGAAATTGTTCAGTCCGGCGTAATCAACGCAAGAAAGGCTCGTGACGAAAACAAAAAAAATGCTTACGTTTCTTTGGACATAGGTTCAACCGGTAAACTTTTAAAACCTATGGGCGATTTGGATTTTGAAGAGTGCCTGGATGTTTACGCGCAAGTTGTAAAAGCCGGCGTAAAAGCTGGGGCAGATTTAATCACCATAGAAACACAAAATGACACTTACGAAATGAAAGCGGCAGTTCTTGCGGCAAAAGAAAATTCTTCTTTGCCAATTGTGGCTACAGTTGTCTTTGGCGAAAATGGCAAAATGCTGAACGGCGCTAAAGCTCAAACAGTTGTCGCTTTGCTTGAAGGGCTGGGTGTTGACGTAATCGGAATGAATTGCGGACTGGGCCCTGAACAAATGAAACCTCTCTTTAAAGAAATGGAAAAATATTCTTCAAGCCCACTGGTGGTAAATCCAAATGCGGGCTTACCAAAAAACGTTGGCGGTAAAACTCTTTACGATGTGGGGCCAAATGAATTTGCTAAGACAATGGAAGAAATTGTCAGGGCAGGCGCATGGGTGGTTGGCGGTTGCTGCGGAACCACTCCCAGTCACATAAAAAAACTGGTGGAAACCTGCAAAGACATAAAACCGCTCCCTCTTACAGAAAAAGATTTTTGTACAGTTACATCTTATTCAAATTGTGTAGACCTGGGAGACAAGCCAGTCATGATTGGGGAAAGAATTAATCCTACAGGAAAATCCAAATTTAAACAGGCCCTGCGCGATTCAAACATGGAATACATTTTGAATGAAGGGGTAAAGCAAAGCGATGCTGGTGCCCACATTCTGGATGTGAATGTCGGACTTCCAGAAATTGATGAAGTGAAGATGATGGAAAAAACTGTTTTTGAATTGCAAAGCATTCTTCCACTCCCACTGCAAATTGACACCAGCAGCACAGAAGCTATGGAAAGGGCTTTAAGAATTTACAATGGAAAGGCGATGATAAATTCTGTTAACGGAAAAGCAGAAGTTATGGAAAAAGTTTTTCCTCTTGTAAAAAAATATGGTGGAGTGCTTGTTGCCCTTCTGCTTGATGAAAATGGAATTCCTGACACCACAGAAGGCAGAATCCGCATAGCAGAAAAAATTTATAAAACAGCAGAAACTTATGGCATAAAGAAAAAGGACATTGTTCTTGACGCCCTTGTCATGACTATGAGCACAAACACCCAGGCCGCAAAAATTACTTTAGACACTGTTAAGTGGATAAAATCCCAGGGGGGAAGAAGCGTGCTGGGCGTTTCAAATATTTCTTTTGGTTTACCCCAGCGTGAAAAAATCAATTCAGCATTTTTTACACTTGCAATGCAGGTAGGACTTTCTGCGGGAATTGTAAACCCCTGTAACGCAGCAATGGCCCAAGCTTATGACACTTACTGCCTGCTTTCAGGTTACGATGAACAATGCATGAATTATGTTGAGCGTTATGCTTTGAATGAAGAAAGTGCTTCTTCAAAGGAAGTGACCGCTAGTCCAAAAAATGCAGCCCCTTTAAAAAAAGATTTTGCTTCCCTTTCGAAAGACTCTCCATTATCTTTAAAAGACTGCATCATAAAGGGATTAAAAGAACAGTCCTACAAAGCAACAGTGGAAGCTTTAAAAACAAAAGAGACCATGCTTGTAATAAATGAAGAACTTGTTCCGGCCTTGGATGAGGTAGGAAAAAATTTCGAAAACGGCAAGGCTTTTTTGCCTCAGTTATTGATGAGCGCCGAAGCTGCCAAAAGTGGCTTTGAAGCAATCAGGGAACATGTGACCGCAAAAGGATTAAAGCAGGAAAAGAAAGCAAAAATTGTAATTGCAACAGTTAAAGGGGACATTCACGACATTGGAAAAAACATTGTAAAAGTTCTTTTAGAAAACTACGGTTACGATGTTTTTGATTTAGGAAAAGATGTTGCCCCTGAAAAAATTCTTGAAGCCGTAATTAAAGACCACGTGCCTCTTGTGGGACTTTCAGCTTTGATGACAACAACAGTTGTCAGTATGGAAGAAACAATTAAACTCTTACGGCAAAAAGCGCCATGGTGCAAAGTGATGGTTGGTGGTGCTGTCTTAACCCAGGAATATGCGGATATGATTGGAGCAGACTTTTACGGCAAAGATGCAATGCAATCTGTTTACTATGCAGAGCGCCTCTTAAACAAAAAGGAATAATTTTTTGTTTAACTTGCAGCTTAAAAAAAACAAAAGTCCCCTTAAAATTCAAGGGGACTTTTTCGTTAAGAAAAAAACTTAGTCTTTTCTATTTCTTTTTATTTTTTGCAAGAGCTGCCTTTTCTCTTTTAGCTTTTTCTTTTTCACTTTCGTGGTATTCAAATTTTTCAGGATGCTTCTTTTTGAATTTATCCCAGAAGAAAAGAGCAAGCATCAAAAGTAAACCGCCTGCAATCATCACAAGACAAAATACCTGGCCTGTAGAAAGATTTGCCATGGAATTATTTGTATAGATGGACTGGTCACCAGTAGTATTTATCCTAAAGCCCAGGTTTGCATCTGGCTGGCGGAAATATTCTATAAAGAATCTGGCGGTGCCGTAACCGATTGTGTAAATACAGCCCAAGAAACCGTCAAAAGGTTTGTGTTTGCGAATAGACCACAAAATTACAAATAGCACAATTCCTTCAAAAAATGCTTCATAAAGCTGACTTGGGTGGCGCGGCAAATTTACAAAACGCTGGCCTTCTTCAATCACAAGTCCGCAATCCGCAGCAAACTGCTGAACCCACTCCTTACTTGCAGAAAATTCTTCTGCACGAGGGAAAATCATTCCCCAAGGCATTTTTGTAATTCTTCCGTAAAGTTCACCGTTTAAGAAATTGCCCAAACGGCCAAAGGTATAGCCTAGTGGAATTGAAACAGCCATTACATCAATCCACTGCCAGACAGGTCTTTTGTGAATAATGCACCAAAGAATCATTCCTATTAAACCGCCTATAAAACCGCCGTGGTAAGACATGCCAGCAAGACCTGTAAATTTTCCAGTTTCTGTGTCAAAAGGCCAGAAAATAAGCCATGGCTTTTTGCGGTACATGTCATCGTCGCAGTAAACCAATGTTGAAAAAACTCTGGCTCCAATCAAAAGACAAATGATTCCAAAAATCAAGAAACTGATAACATCGTCTTCTGTAGTCGTCCTGTTTTTTTGTTCCAAAGCGCCCTGCTTAAACTGCTTTCGCAAAATAAAATAGGCAGTTCCAAAAGCAAAAACATACATCAATCCATACCAGCGCAAAAGTCCAAGTGCCTGTACGCCAGGAAAAATTTCCGGTTTAATCCATGAAGGATAATTAATGTAAAGCGGTGTAAAATCCATTTTAAAAATCCCCAAAAATAATTTTAATTTGCGGACCCCAGAAATTACAATTTACAGAGGTCCCTGTATTCAATTTTTAAACCCTAAAGCCCTGCTTTGAAGCGTCAAGAAGTTTTTTCTTAAGCAGTGTATTTTCATTTTTTAATGAAGTGATTTCATACTGCTGCTGCTTAAGAGTTTCTGCCAGTTCGCCCATTGTAAGTGTACCGGAACCAACTAAATCTTCTATATAAGACATCTTTGCTGTGTAGTCATCCACAGCTTCTTCGCTGGCAAGAACAAAAGAATTTTCACTTGCCTGAGTAATGTCGTAATCGTCACCAAAGCGTAATGTTTCCGAATGCATGATTTTTTCTGCAATGCGATAAATGGCCTGGGCAATGACAGAGTTTGGCTTATATCTTACAACAGGCAGCCTTGCAGCCAAAGCCTTGTCCTGCATGTTGTCGCGATAAATGATTCCCAGATGTTCCAGATCCAAACCAAGGTACTGGGCGCACGAGTGGCGGATTTTTAAAGCACGGTCAGCGTCTTTAGGATCGTCTATCATGTTCAAGATAAGGCGCGGATGGAATTCCTTCATGCGTCTTTTAAAAATGGCTGTGCTTTGCGGATCCACCTTTTCCAGACTTTCAACCAGTTTTGGAATGTAAAGGCGCTGCAGTGACGCAGTGTCAGTTTTTAAGTTTTCAAGATAGTTGTATGCCGGAGAGTGACGCTTAAAAGTATTGTACATCATGCGGAAGACAACGTTTTTCAAAAAGAGGTAGCCGTTAAGGGTTGCAGTAACAGTCGGTGCCGTAACAACAATTCCCTGCGGCGAAAGAAGAAACATGTCCAGAATGGTCAGATGAGTTCCTGCTCCCAAATCCAAAATCAAATAATCAACATTCACTTTTAAAAATTTGCGGATTAATTGATTTTTTTGACTTGCCTTTAGCGCGGTAAGCCCCGGAATTTCTGAATCACCTGCAATGAAGTAAACATTTTCATAATCAGTTTTGACGATTATATCTTCAAATTTTGACTGGCCTGTAAAAAAAGTACCAATGCCGGCTTTTGGCGAAGGTTGTCCGATTACAAGATGCAGGTTTGAAGCTCCCAAATCCAAATCAACCAAGAGAACTTTTTTACCTGCCTGCCCAAGAGCTATTGCAAGGTTGGCGCTCAATAAACTTTTTCCTACACCACCTTTGCCGCTCGCAACTGGAATTATCTGCATGCTCAAAATATACCATAATATCAAGTCTCTTGCATAGACAAAAAAAAGCGCGTAAACTTTAGGCATGGAAAATAATTCAAGCAAAGGTTTATTTAAACGTTACCTTCCAATTCTTGCAGGCATTTTGCTTGCACTTGTTACTTCGGTTCAGTGTCACGCCCAGTCTTCAAAAAAAGACATCTCTTCATATCAGTATCTTCAAGTGATTGAAGAACTTTATCAGTACATTCAGGAAAACTATGTCGAAGAAGTTGATCCTCAGACTTTGTACGAAGGTACCTTAAGGGGAATGTTGAATTCTCTGGATGACCCATACTCTGAATATCTTAACCAGGAAGACTGGAGAAGCATCACTGATACAACGAGCGGTTCTTTTGGAGGAGTAGGACTTTCTATTTCCAAACCAAATGAATCAACTCCGGAAAAACCTGCTTACGTAGAAGTTGTTTCCCCAATTGATGATTCGCCTGGAGCAAAGGCCGGCATTCAGCCTGGGGACAAAATCATAAAAATTGGTGATGTTGATACAACAACAATCACTATGGAAGAAGTTTTAAATCTTTTGCGCGGACCAAAAGGCACGGATGTCAAAGTTACAATTCTGCGCGGAAAATCTTTAACTTTTGAAGTAACTTTAACTCGTGCAATAATCGAAAATCCGACTGTAAAATACGGCATGATTGGTAAAACCGGTTACATCAGACTGTCAAGTTTTTCTGGCACAACTGCAACTCGCTTTCAGGAAGCTTTGGATTCTTTTAAAGCCCAGGGCTACACTTCACTCATCATTGATTTAAGAAATAACGGCGGCGGTTTACTTTCAACTGCTGTAAACATTGCAGATAAATTTATTGATGACGGTGTAATTGTTTCCACAAAAAGCCGCATCTCCTACGAAAACATCACTTACTCGGCAAGCAAAAATAAAACTGTTGTAAAAGGCATTCCGGTAATTGTTTTAATAAATGAAGGTTCTGCTTCTGCCAGTGAAATTCTTGCAGGCGCCCTTAAAGATGCAAAAGTCGCTTACCTGGTTGGTGCAAACACTTACGGAAAAGGCAGCGTTCAAATTCCAACTCAACTTTTAAACAATGACGGTTTTAAAATTACAGTTGCCCGCTACTACACCCCAAGCGACGTCAACATTGACAAAACAGGCATTCCTCCTGACAGAGAAATTCTTTATCCGGAATTTACAGAAGAAGATGATGCAGCATATCTTAAGCTGATTGAAGATGATGTCATTACAAAATATGTAGAAAATCATCCAGACATGAGCGAAGACGACATTGCTTCTTACGCCCTTACTCTTCAAAAAGATTATAATCTTGAGGCACGCTTCCTTCGCAAAATGATTCGTAACGAAGTGTACAGAACAAAAACAGCTCTTCTTTACGATTTGGATTATGACATTCAGTTGACCGCTGCCCTGGACATTTTAAAAAATGAAGATGTCAGCAAACTGATAAAAAATTCAAAGACATTAAAGCAACTTCAAGATGCAAAAGAACTGAAGGAAAAAGATAAATGAGGCAGCTTGTTTTAGAACAAGATGTTGATAAAAATGGCCTTGTTACTGTTGAAGGAAAAAAGCTGCACTATTTAAAATCTGTTCTTCGCCTTAAAAGCGGGGACATGATTTACGCCCGGCTTGCAGGCAAAAAACTTTTGCAAATGACAGTGGCCCTTGTAGAAGAAAAAAAAATTATTCTGCAAGTTGCTGGTGACGGAAAAGTTGCCTGTAACGAAAAGGAAGAAATAAAGGCAAGGCCTATTCAAAATCAAAATGGAATGGAACTTTTTCTTTTTCAGTTTATTGCTAAACCTGCAAAGATGGAACTTATCATAAGGCAGGCGACTGAATGTGGAGTAAAGTACATTGTTCCGGTAGCAGGCGCTTTTTGCCAAAAAGGAAATGTTGATTCCGCCAGAAAAAAGGCCCAGGAAAAAGACCGCTGGCAAAATATAATCCGTGAAGCTTTAGAGCAAAGTGGTTCTGCGGTAGAAACACAAATTACAAATGTTATGTCCGTAGAAGAAGCTATTGATTTTTGGAAGGCAAATGCTCAAAATAAAAAAAGCATTGCAGCTGTCCTTTACGAACAAAGTGCAGGTACACAAAAATTGCACCAAGCTTTTAAAGATTGCGATGGATGTAAAATTGCCGGACTGGCTCTTGGAGCTGAAGGCGGTTTAATGCCGGAAGAAGTTAAAAAATTTTCTGAAGGGGGATTTAAGCCTCTTCATTTTGATACAAATATTTTAAGGTGCGAAACTGCCGCTTTGTACGGACTGGCAGCAATTCAAACCGTGCTGATGGAGAAAGAAATATGGCAATACAAAGAATAAATGTTTTGGGCGTTCCTGTAGATGTTTTGCAGCCACAGGATATGGAAAAAGAAATTCTGGAACTGCTTGTGATGAATGGAAGCAAGCAGATTGTTTTTCTTTCCATTTGGGATTTACTGAAGGCCAGGCGCAACAGTGAATATGCCCAGTGCCTTCAAAATGCAGATTTAATTTTGCCCGTTTCCAAAAGCATTATTCGTGGCGCAAAGTTTTTAAAAAAACAAGTTCCTGTAAGATACAACCCCTTTACAGCAACAATCGACATTTTAAATATCCTGGAAAATCATTTAAAATCCCTCTACCTTTTAGGAGGCCGCAAAAAGACATTAGTCGAAGCCGAAAACAACTTGCACCTTTCCTTTAAGAATTTGCAAATTGTCGGTCGCTATGTTGGTTATTATCCTAAGGATGAAGAAGATTCAATTATTGCCGCAATCCGCAAAGCCTCCCCTTCCCTAGTTTTAGTCAGTGAAGGAATCCGCGAAAAGGAACTGTGGTCTTACAAAAGACGTGAACGTTTTTCAAACAGCATTTTCCTTTACTACCACGATGCCCTGGGAATTTTCAGCGAAAGGATTCAGCGTGTCAGTGACAAAAAATTCAACAAGGGCCTCGAAATTTTTTCCGAAATCCAGCGAAACCCAGCCAAGATTTTTTTGATTTTTCCATACTTGTGCTTCAAATTGAACTTGCTTTGGGCCCGTCTTTTCAAAAAGGACTGATGTGGGAAGGGTGGCTGTTTACGAAAGCAGTGAATGTCCACAAAACAAGTGGCACCTGTTTACGAAAGAAATGCCTGTTTACCAAAAAATGGTGACTTTCGTAAACAAATATGTCTGGTGGGCAGCTGTTTAGGAAAGCGGTGCCTGTCTTGAAAGCGACCGCATGTTTACGAAAGACGTACCTGTTTAAAAAACAGCCCCAACTTTACGAAAGCAGTGAATGTCCACAAAACAAGTGGCACCTGTTTACGAAAGAAATGCCTGTTTACCAAAAAATGGTGTCTTTCGTAAACAAATATGTCTGGTGGGCAGTTGTTTAGGAAAGAGATGTTCGTTTTGGAAAGTGACCGCATGTTTACGAAAGCGATGCCTGTTTACAAAACAGCCACCGCTTTACAAAAGCCGCACCCGTCCACAAAACAACACATCCCCCAAAAATTCCCCTACTCCTTTTCAGACAGCCACTTACTAAGCACCTTGGCCACAGTTTCTGCCTTTTCGCCGGAAGCAGGGGCCTTCTTCCCGTCAGAAGAGCTTGCCTTATAAAAGCCCTTGTCTTTGCCATATTGCAGGGCTTCTTCAAGAACATCTATTTCACACTGCACCATAGCCCTGTTTTTACGATCAAATTCCAGGGCCATCATGTGGTGAAGAAGGCGGCGCTTTTGCCTTGGACTTATATCAAGGTAACGAATAGCAGGACTATCAGTCCCCAGTTCACTGCAAAGAATTGCTGCCTTCCATGGGCCGGAAAGTTTTCCCACTTCTTTTTCAGGCTGAAATTTATTTTTCTTTACGTTAACCTTAATCAAATTTTCCATACAGGCACCTCCACTTACCACTTCTGGCAATTTTTTTATTTACAGTTTTCTACAATAGCGTCAAGGATTTCAGGGAAGTACCACGAAGCATTTTCCCTGTCATAAAAACCGTACCTTTCACTTTCTGTAGTGCTTGGACTGGCATTTCCGTTATCCCAAAGAATACATGTAAAACCATGTTCCCTTGCACAAGAAACATAAAACTTAAACCATGCAACCCTGTCTTCAAGATTATCCTTGTTTGTAGCCCCATATTCACCAATAATCACAGGGTAACCATTGTAAGAAAATTTCTTTTCCAGCTGAGTAAAAGTGTTGTTCAATTCAGTTTGGTGCAATCCCGTAAACTTAGTGTCACCAGGAACACCCATAGCAAAATTGTAAGGAGAATACATGTGTGACGAAAGAATCAAGTGAGGATTTTCAGCATATTCAGGCAAATCTTCCGGCATAACAAATTCATCTGCCAAAGCAGAAGTTGGACTTGCCTGAAGAGGAGTAATTATAACAAAACGCTTTTTATTATTACCGCCGCTTGCCCTTATTACAGAAAGGATTTTTTCATTTATGCTATTAACATTTGCCGCATAATCATAATATTCGCTGGAATTCACATCATTCCACCATTCATTATTCGTACCGCGCGGGCGAGGTTCATTCCAAATTTCAAAGACAAGCTTTTCGCTGTAGCCATTGTTAAAAGCCTCACAAATCTGCTGCCATACACAAGTCAAATATTTTTCAGATTTTTTGTAATTTGCATTGTCAACATAATAACCGTAATCCCTGGAAGTAGCAGTTTCCAGACAATCGTGGTGGGTGTTCAAAACAACATACATGTCTTCTGCAATAGCCCAGTCAACAACAGTTTTAACCCGCTTCATCCAGGCAGGGTCAATCGTAAGATTTTTACCCGAAACATGAGTGTGCCAGCTGACAGGAATGCGCAAAGTTTTTATGCCACTTTTAGCCAGCCCCTTTATCATAGCCTGTGTAGTTTCCGGCTGCCCCCATGAAGTTTCAGCTTCCACAGTTTTTGCCCCGGTAGCATCAAAAGTGTTACCCAAATTCCAGCCGCACTGCATGTCCGTAACCAAATCAAAAGCCGAAATTTCCGAAAAATCAACATTGCCAGTGTCCTTTACAGCCTTAGAACAAGACCCCATCGAAAGCCAAAAAAACGAAAGCGCAAGCGCAAAAACAATTTTCTTCACAAAAACCTCCATTCACAAATCAATCATAACCCAAAAGCCAAAGTAAGTCATTCTTTTTTTCTTTTTTGAAGCATCCCGCCTGACGTTAACGCCCCTTCCGCCACTTGCTGCGCGCGGTCCTTCGGACGGCCTCCGGCCTGGCTACAGGGGCGGCTAGGAATCTTTTGGAAAGAAAAATCTCTCTTAAAGAAGCGGTGATTTTTTTACTTGTGGGATTTCCCACTTGTAGAGGAGGTAAAAAGATGCCAACAGCAATAAAATCGTATGATGACAAAATTGACTCAAAAAAACGGATAACCTTACGAAATGCACTTTATGAATATTTTCATGTAGAAGAATATGATGACGGCCACATCCTTCTTGAACCAAGGGAACTTAAAAAACCATTTCAAATTTCTGCTAACAGCCTAAAAATGATGGACTCAAGCATAGAAAATTTAAAAAAAGGCAATGTATCAAATGCCATAGATTTATCATCTTATGAGGACATTGAATAGTGTTTACCATTAGACTGGACATTCCCCAAATGAAAGACTTTTGGAAAACTTTAGAAAAAAAATCAGAGAAAAAAGTGCCAGTAAAAAAATTACTCTTTCAAATATGTAATTTCTTTCCTAAACTGCGTAAGGGATAGTAGTGGCGACTTCGCGCTAGCGAAGGCGTTCCGGAGCGCAGCGGAGGAATGGAGCGAATAGCGGAACCACAGATAGCCCGGCCCGGAGTGAGCGAAGCGAACGTAGGGATACGCCCATAAAAATAAATTCATAAAAAAACATAGTCGCCAGCAATGATTTTTACAGTTGACAAGTATGAAATTGGGTATAGAATTCACTTTTAGGCCACTAATAAGGAGAATATTAAAATGGAAAAGAATATCCCGGATGTAAAACTCGGAATTATTGCTGTTAGCCGTGACTGCTTCATCATTTCGCTTTCAGAAAGAAGAAGAAGCGCAATTGTTAAGGCTGTTGGAAATTCTGTTGACCTTTACGAATGTAAGGTAACTGTAGAAAATGAAAATGACATGCTTAAGGCTGTTGATGATGTAAAGGCTGCCGGATGCAATGCTCTTTGTGTTTTCCTGGGCAACTTTGGTCCTGAAACACCTGAAACTCAAATTGCACAGCGCTTTGACGGTCCATGCATGTTTGTTGCTGCAGCTGAAGAAACCGGCAACGACTTGATTAACGGTCGTGGTGATGCTTACTGCGGTATGCTCAACTGTTCTTACAACTTAAACCTTCGCCATATTCCTGCTGTTATCCCAGAATATCCTGTTGGTACTGCAGAAGACATTGCAAAAATGATCCAGGACTTTGTTCCTGTTGCAAGAGCAATCATTGGTTTAAGCAGCCTTAAAATCATTACTTTTGGCCCTCGCCCACAGGACTTCTTTGCTTGTAACGCACCAATCAAGGGACTTTATGACATTGGCGTTGAAATTGAAGAAAACTCTGAATTGGACTTGCTCGTTTCTTACAAAGCTCACAAAGACGATCCTCGTATCAACGAAGTTGTTGAAGATATGGCAAAAGAACTCGGTGCAACAGGAAACAATCACCCAGGAATCTTGCCAAGAATGGCTCAGTTTGAACTTACTTTGCTTGACTG
>CAVCWN010000201.1:0-4531 GCA_963605975.1 Desulfovibrionaceae bacterium
GTGGGGGGGGGAGAGGGAATTTCCAATTTCGGAAAACATTTAAACCTACAAAAGATTGAACACCACCAGAAGCTATTTTTTTGAGTTCGCTCTGTATGAAAACCAAGTAATAATACATATACTTCATATCAGTTAGTTCTTTTGAATAACTTTTGAAAAGTGCCACATTCTTAAAACTGAAATCAAATTCTTTTTTTACAATAACAGGATTTCCAATACTTCCAATCATTGCAAATAAAATATCTCCATCTTCAACAAAGGAACGTTCAGAAGATTTTTTATGATCTTCTTCTGATATTAACTTACAATCTGAAAAATCAAGCCGTCCATCTACAAGGTTCTTGCTAGTAATAAAAGGAATTCCTCTGTCATAATATTAAAGAATCAGTCAACTTTATCAAGAATTGCAAATGATAAAAGTCTTTATAAAAGTACTGATAAATGGGGTAAAGATTGGTATGTTGAACCACTTGGAAATGGAGGTCAACATTGGGTAAGTGTAAAAGATGGAGTCATTCAGGATGGTGGTTATAACAGAACTCCAAAAAACTGGAATCCATCTACAGGCTTAAGTTCTCCAGTAAGACCTGCAGGTCCAAAGACTACAAAACCTAAAATCAAACCAAAGAAAAAAGGAAGTAAATAGATATGAATAACTTTGAATTTTTTTCATTAATTTTTTTAATGTTGGATAGTTGCTGGGATGATTGTAAAGATTCCAAGCTTGGCAATTTTTTAAGCGAAATGAACCCATACTCCTGGGAAACAGAAGATTCTGCAGACCCCGCTGTTTATAAAGAATTTAAGGAATTTATGAAGGATAAACAGATTGGCCCTGATAACGGATTTCAATTGGCGAAGGATTATTTAAAAACAATAACATATTATCCAGGTCTTGAAAAATATCTTAATGAGTATGACCAGGACGGTTGGAATGATGCCATGCAGCAATTTATGGCACAAGAACATAAAGGTTCAGTTAAATAAAAAATCCAAAAAGTTTTGAAGTTGTAAAAGAAAAAGTTTTTGCCGAAATACAACGAAAGTTTTTGTGATTTTTAAAGCTTTTACGGGCGGCTGCCAGCCTTGCCGGCACCGGGCTTTTGCGTTATAAAAAATGGGGCTCCTAGCCCCATTTTTTTCCGTTCAGAGCCGGCTTCGCCGTCTCCGAACCGCTTCGCGGCTACAATCCCTGCCGCAGGAATCATTACCAAACACGGCAACAGTTATTTATCCGCCTTAGCTTCTTTTTCAAGATTTTTTATAGTTTCAAGATATGCTTTTTCCACCGGCGAAAGATTTTTCTGAATATACTTTTGGTATTCCTTTTCAGCTTTTTCCAAAGCCTGCTTGTGGCTTACAGAACCGGCACCTTCAAGAACATCTTTTCCGGTTCCAGAAAGAATTTTATCCAGCTGTTCAACATAATCTGCCATATACATCGTTTTGTGTTCCATTGCGTTAATTTCAGCAAGGTCAAAATATGCACTCACCAGATTGTTCAAAACTTTAAGTTCACTTTCTGAAAGATAATTTTTTGCAACTTTGATGTCTTTTTTTGTTGGGAAATCGCCTTCAAAAGTTGTAAGTCCCATAAACTCTTTTTCTGAATCTGCACGGTTGTAAATTACTTCCGCAGCAGTGTTTCCGTGAACGGCATAATGAAACTTGTTCTGCACCATTTTGAAAAATGCAATACTTTCGCTGCTTTTTGGGTTGTAATCCGCACTTGTGGCATACAAATCCAGCACCTGGCGATACATGACCTTTTCACTGGAGCGGATGTCGCGGATTCTCTCTAAAAGTTCTTTCCAATAATCTCCGCCGCCCAAGTTTTTTAACCGCTTGTCATCTAAGACATAGCCCTTTTTAAGATACTCTTTTAATAAATCGGTGGCCCAACGTCTGAACTGTGTTGCGACCATGGATTTTACCCGATAGCCAAGGGAAATTATCATATCAAGGTTGTAAAACTTAGTATTATAATCTTTTCCATCAGCGGCAGTTGTTCGGAAATTCCGAACAACTGAATTTTCATCCAGTTCGCCTTCCTCAAAAATATGTTTTATGTGCTCACTTATATTTGACTTGCTGGACTGGTACAATTCTACAAGCTGGGCTTGCGTCAACCATACCGTTTCATCTTCAAACCGCACATCAATTTTAGTTTGACCATCTTTTGACTGATAAATTGCAATTTCGCCTTTGGTATCGTTGATTTCTGGGTTTGCCATACATTTTGGATTATATCATAGTTCTAGCATAAAAAAAACTCCGCCCGCACACAAGGCACAGACGGAGTTTATATAGCTTTCAGCATGACACCTTATTCTTCAACATCGTAACAGTTAATATGCAAATCCTTCAGTTGCTGCTCGTCTACAGGAGAAGGACATTCATACGTCTGGTCAAGGCACGTTCGCTTGCGCTCTCTTAAAGCCTTGACTCAGCCGTTTTGCGGGTTTATCAAATTATAAACCCGAAATCCATAGGCGACATTTATTTTTTACACCTCAGGGTCACTAATAGTAATATGCAAATCCTTTAACTGCTGCTCATCAACTGTGCTTGGACATTCGTCCATTGGCGATGCAGCCAGATTATTCTTCGGGAATGCAATTACTTCGTGGATGCTTTCTTCGTGGCACATAAGCATAATCAAGCGGTCAAGGCCTGGGGCAATTCCTCCGTGCGGTGGAGCACCGAATTTGAATGCCTGTACCAAAAAGCCGAATGCTTTTTCTGCTCGTTCACGGCTGTAACCTACGATTTCAAAAATGCGTTCCTGTAATGCCGGGTCGTTAATACGCATACTGCCCGAAGCAAGTTCGTAGCCGTTCAAAACCAAGTCGTAAAGGTCGCCTTTTACACTGCCCGGGTCGCTTTCCAAAGTGTCCCAGTATTTTTTCTGTGGAAGAGTGAACATATGGTGTTCTGTTTCCCACTTGTTTTCTTCTTCGTTCCATGCAAAATATGGAAAGTCAATAATCCATGCAAAGTGAAATTCATCGTTTGGATTGTAAAGATTTAAATCCTTTCCCAACTGCTTACGAACTGCACCAAGAGCAACGCATGCTGTCTGCCATTTTTCGTCGCTTACAAAAAGTAAAAGGTCATTCTTTTCAGCACCAAGTTTTGAGCAGATTTCGTTTTCTTTTCCTGCAAAGAATTTACTGATTCCGCCTTCAAACTTGCCTTCTGCATCAAGTTTCATCCAGGCAAGGCCTTTTGCGTGATTGATTTTTGCAACAGCTTCCAAAGCTTCAATATTTTTGCGGCTGTATTTATCGGCAACATTTTTTACAACAAGGGCTTTAAGTCCGCTTCGCTTGTGTCTTTCAATATTTTTATCAGCGTTTGCAGCGCCTGCCTTGAATGCGTTAAAGTCGCTCAAGTCTGCCATAAATGAAGCGTCCTGCATTTTAAGGTCAAAACGCAAATCCGGCTTGTCGCTTCCGTAAAGGTCAAAGGCATCGTCCCAGCTGATTCTGTCAAAATGAACCGGAAGTTCATAATTCAGAGTTTTCTTAAAGATATGATGCATCAACTCTTCTGTAACGGTCAAAACTTCTTCGCGATTTGTAAAAGACATTTCCATATCAATCTGAGTAAACTCAGGCTGACGGTCTCCGCGGGCATCTTCATCACGGTAACAGCGTGCAATCTGGAAATACTTGTCAAAACCAGAAACCATCAAAAGCTGTTTGTAAAGCTGTGGGCTCTGTGGCAAAGAATAAAATTTTCCAGGATGAACACGGCTAGGAACCAAGTAATCGCGGGCCCCTTCCGGAGTTGATTTTATAAAAGTCGGAGTTTCAATTTCCAAAAATCCTTTGCTAGTTAAAAATTCACGGGTTGCAAAAGTAACCTGGGACCTCAAAATAATATTGTGCTGCATAGGTTCACGGCGCAAATCCAGGTAGCGGTACTTTAAGCGCAAATCTTCATTCGGAAGAACCAGGCTGCCATCCTTTTGGCGCACTTCTTCAATAGAAAAAGGCAATTCCTGACTGGTTGTAAAAATTTCAATGTCGCTGGCTTCCACTTCAATTTCGCCGGTTGCCATGTCGCGGTTAACATCCTTTTCAGCGCGGGCAGCAACTACGCCTTCAACCGCAATACAATATTCAGACTTCAAAGAAGAAGCAATTTTTTTAACATCATCAGACGCCTTGTCACCAACCATCACTTGTGTAATTCCATAACGGTCACGCAAACGAATAAAAACCAAACCGCCCAAATCGCGTGTACGGCTGACCCAGCCATTGAGCACAACTTTTTTACCAACATCGGCCTTTGTAAGTTCGCCGCAAGTCACAGTTCTTTTAGAATTTTCCATATTTCACCCTCGCAGTTTCCTGCTAAAATCTTCACCATAATAATGAAATAATTTTTTTTTTACAATTAATTTTCTTTTTCTCTTTTTTTCTTATGAAGCATTCCGCATTTTGTTTAACGCGCTGTTCGCGACTACGCTATCGCTACGGTGCTCAGCTTTGCTTCGCACGCACTTCGTGCTCACTACCATCGC
>CAVCWN010000202.1:0-5302 GCA_963605975.1 Desulfovibrionaceae bacterium
GGTATGTTCCACCAATTTTGTGGATGTCTTCAACTTTTTGAGGAGTAAGTTCAATTGGTTCAAAACCTTCTTCTTCAAAGAAGCCGTTGTAACCAAACTGAATGCCCAAAATTCTTCTAACCCCGTAACGGTTCCACAGGCAGCGTACAACTGCACGGATAACGTCATTCAATCCAGGACAAAGACCGCCGCAAGTACAAATGCCGGCTGTAATGTGTTCAGGGTTAAAATAAATGTATTCACGAGGACCGGCTTTTTCCATAAGATTGGACAAGTCTGTTGGATCCGGATTATCTTTGTCAAAGACATTCACCTGGTTGCGGACAAAAGATGTGTCCTTAACATATGTAGCACGAAAATTGCCATGTTCGCGAGAAAGTTCAATTGGTGAGTGAACTTTACATTCGCCTAAAGATTCAACGGTAAAATCATATTTCATATAAAACCTCTGTGAAAAACTCAATAAGTGTGCCAAAAAACACTATCATAATAGAGTACATGCAAACTTGAAAAAATTCAATAAGTTGATATTTTAAAAAAAATAAACTTTTGTTTTTTAAGGAATTTGTTTGCTGACTACTTTCTTTTTTAGCTGCCCCTGTTGATTTTAAAATGATAAAAAATCCTTGCTGAAAAAAATTATTCGTGCAGACGGAATTCTTTATCATCATCAATAATTTCAAGCATGCAGTCAGCAAGAACCGGATCAAACTGTTTGCCCCTGCCGTTTTTAATTTCCATGCGGACAGTGTCTTTCGTAAGAATTTGCTTGTACTTGCGGGTTGAAGTCATTGAATCGTAAGCGTCAGCCACAGCAATAATTCTTGCGTAAAGAGGAATAATTGTTCCTGAAAGCTGGTCCGGGTAACCGGAACCGTCATAATGTTCGTGGTGCCACCTGACTCCGGCTGCAACTTCCGGAATGGAAGAAATGTTGCTTAAAATATTTGCACCGATGATTGTGTGCTTTTTTAAAACCAGCAGATCTTCATCCGTGTAAAGACCTTCTTTTTTGATTATTTCGTCAGGAATACCAATTTTGCCTATGTCATGAACCAGACTTGTAAGGTAAAGTGTGTCCAGTTCTTCGCTTGAAAGGCCAATCTTTTTGCCAATCATGACAGCGTATTCTGCCACGCGCTTTGAATGACCAGCCGTGTTTGGATCCTTGGCATCAACTGCAGAAACAAGGGCCTGGGTAATTTCAAAAGTGAATTTTTTATTTTTTTCCTGCTGCAGGTGAATTTCATAAGTCTTGGCATCAATTTCCGATGCCATATTGTTTTTAAGGTTAGTTAATTCCTGGAAAGTAGCAATGTGGCGGCTTTCTGTGCGGCTCATTCTGTAATTTGCGGCAATGGAAAAGATATTTTCTATGATGAAAAGAATTGGAAACCTGACCATGAAGTCTGAAGAAAATGCGTAAGTGAATTCGCGGATAGGTGTCCAGAAGGCAATAACCAGGATGGTACACATGGAAATGGACAAAATCATTTGAATGGATGTGGAAAGCATGAAAATTCCAAAAATAGGAATAATGGTGATCCACAAAATGCCAAAACCGCTGGCCCCACCGGTAAGCAGATACAATATTTCAAGGGCAAAAAAGAAAAGAAAACAGATAGGGTAAAAAATATTCAGGTTTTTTGTAAATTTAACCGTGATGTAGTTAAAAAACATTACGGCCGAATAGCCCAAAGAAATGTAGGCCTGTATTTTTTGACCAGTAGCCAGGCTGACAAAAATCATAACAAAGCCGTGGATGGCAATAACCAGACAAATTAGCTTAGCAAGAAAAAAACGGTCATCGCTAAGTTTAAAATGAGAAGAATACGAATTGTCTGAATCCTCATCTTCAGCATCCAGGCGATCCATCTGTTGAGAAAGTCTGTCTATTCTATTGTAATTCTCTTCCATGTCCTTAGAGAAATTAGAGTTCTGAAACATCTTACTATCATAATAAAACACTTAATATCAAATATCAACGCAAAACTTTGCAAAAATAACAATTTTTTCCCTGACTACTAGATTTTAAATTAAAAAAATTATAGGTTGAAGGCAGATTTGCAACTAACAAATCAAATACTCTCCAATACAAGTTATTTTTGAGTAGACGCCACTGGAAATACGCCAATATTTCCGGTGGCTTTTTTTATTTAGTTTTTCTCAGTTTCTTCATCATCGGACTGGAAGTAACCTTCACTTCCAAAAGTGATGCTTTCAATACGACCGTCCATGTCCGGGCAGTATATCCCTATTTGTAAGGAATAACTTACGTAAGAAGCCCCATTTTCTTCTTCTATGAAGTCATTTGAAAGGGAAAGAAATTTTTTTAAATCAAAATCTGAGAAATCTTTTCCACAGCAGATAAGGTGTTCTACGTATTCCGCTATGAGCGTAGCCGAGATCAGGCAGTCATTGGCGTCATATTCCAGCTGATATTTGCCATATATGTCACGATCTGATACGTAGGGGGAAAGGTCTGGCCATTCAAAGGTGTCAGGATCTTTGCCTATTCTTTGATAGGTTTCCTTAAGTACTATTTCCATTAAATCCATTGCCCGCTGGGTTTCAGGAGTCATTTTTCTTTCTTCCTTTGTGTTTGACTGTGGCATGCCCAGAATTGCACGTACTTTGGACTTTTTTGTAAAAAATGGAATATCATTTACAGATTCTTTTAGAATAACGGAAAAACTATTCATTTATTTCCCCCTTTTCATATAGTTTTATGTCATACTCAATTTTTTGTGCTATGGCCGAGAGGTATTTATCTTTGGTTCGCTCTAAAATATCGATAATGTCCATTATTTCAGCGTCCAAAAAACGCCCATTTTTTATTAATTCTTTTTGTTTCTGGCGATACTTTTTTGAACCTTTCACTCTAGAGTGAGTGGCTGCAAGTTTTGTAATGCTCTTCTCTAGTTAAAATAATACAAGGCCCTTTCCAACGTGACAGAGGTGAAGCTTCATTTGACGGCATGTGGTGGATTTCCTTATTTTTCTTTCCTATGGTTTCTTTTCTTAATTCTCCATAACTGCCACCTTTTGCATTTTGGTCAATTTTGCTTTTGTCCGCATTTTCTAGGATTTTCTTGAGAATTTTTTGTATAAAAGTAATTCTATCTGCATTTTTCCCTCTGAAGGAAAATTCTCCATTCTTATTTCTGGGTTGTGTTTCCCAATGATTTGGTGATGACATGTAAAGTCCTCTTTTTCTAAAATTTGATTTATCTGCTAACAGCAGGATTCAATTTTTCAAAAGAGCTTGTATGAATACATTTGCAACTAACCAATCAAATACTCTTCAATACAAGCTGTTTTGACTAGACGCCACTAGAGATACGCCAATATTTCTAGTGGCAAAATATTCGATTTTTATTTTTTATCTTTATCATATTCACCTCCTTCCTGTAGAATATCCTTAATTCTATAGGTTGCTAGCAAAATCTTATTCTGTTCCAGATTATAAACTAAAGTGATTCTTTTTTCGACTCCGAGGCTAGAAGTAGATGTTTTGCGAAGGAGGCATTTCTTTCCAAAAGCAGCATAGCCGGCCCTGGAAGCCCGTAGTCCCCCGCGACATGGTCGTGGGGGATGAGCGATAGCGAAGGCTGGAAGGGGCGTTTGACGAAAGGCGGAATGCTTCAAAAAGAAAAAATGAAATCCTTGAGAAATGTGGGGAATTAGGGTATCTTGTTTTTATGGCTTATGAAGTTACGGCGACCAGACGACGGCCGCAGAAATTTGAAAATCTTGTGGGACAGGAATTTGTGGCTGAAACGCTTAAGAATTCCATTCAGTCTAAAAAAATTGCACATGCTTATCTTTTTACGGGGCCGCGCGGGTGTGGTAAAACTTCGACTGCGCGAATTTTTGCAAAGGCTCTGAATTGTAAAAATGGACCTACCAGCCAGCCTTGCGGTGAATGTGAGGCTTGTCGCGAAATTACGGCTGGTTCTTCCCTTGATGTTATTGAAATTGATGGTGCTTCAAATAATGGTGTTGACAGTGTAAGGCAAATTAAGGATGAAGTTCTTTTTCCGCCAAACAGCAGCCGTTATAAAATTTATATAATCGATGAAGTTCATATGCTTTCGACTGGCGCTTTTAATGCTCTTTTAAAAACGATTGAAGAGCCGCCGCCGTACGTAATTTTTATTTTTGCAACTACGGAATTACAAAAGGTTCCGGCCACCATAAAATCCAGGTGCCAGCAGTTTAACTTTCGCCTTGTTCCGGTAGAAAAGGTAAAGGAGCAGTTGGCTCTTGCGGCTAAAGAGGCTGGTATTCAGGCGGATGATGAAGCCCTTTACTGGATTGCCAGGGAAAGCGGCGGTTCCATGCGAGACAGTTACACTCTGTTTGATCAAGTGGCTGCTTTTTCGGATGGTCAGATTACTTACGAAAAAATTCGTGACAAGCTGGGGCTGGTTGGAGTGGATCGCCTGAATGAACTTTTTACCTTGTGTGTAAAGGGTGATGTGAATCAGGCTTTGGCTAAACTGGATGAATATTTACAAAACGGGGTAAGCATTGAACAGCTTATTTCTAATTGTACGGATTACCTTCGCAGCCTTTTGCTCATAAAAAGCGGGGTTACGAAAGAGGCTTTGCTGGGTCAGTCCAGTGAAAGGTTTTCTAAAGAAGTTTTAGAGACATGGTCTTCTGTGCAGATTGAAAGGGCTATGAGTCTTTTCCTGCAGCTTTACCGTGACATCCGCTATTCTTTAAATTCCCGCTACGAATTTGAACTTGCTCTTTCCCGCCTTTGCTGGCTGAAGGATTATGTTTCTTCTGTGGAAGTAAAAAAGGCTGTGGATGCGGTAAAGCCTATTCTGGAGGCGAATGCTGGTTGCCAGACTCCTTTGGGACAAAATGGAATTGGGCAAAATGGGGCAGGTCAAAATAATTTCTCTGGTGGATTTAGTCATGCCGGGGAAAGGCAGGCTCCTGTTTTTGATATTTTGAATGGAAAAATTCCTGGTAAAAGTCCTAGTTCATCTTTTAGCAGGGGCGGAGCTGAACCGCCAGACAATAATTCAGCCACTTTTACAAGTGATTCTTATAAAAGTGAAGGTCATGCATCTTTTTACCCAGGACAAACTTGTGCAAAATTGGATGAAAATCGTGATGCGCTTTATTCATCCGCTTCCAGTGCGGAAGGTGGCCTTTATTCTTACGAAAGAGGTTTTTCTGGGGTAGGAAAAGGGGATCCTGCATTGGAAGACGGTTCTGGACAGGGGGCTGGACCTGCCACAAGCGGTGCGTCTTTGACGGGACAGGCAGCTGGACCTGCCACAAG
>CAVCWN010000203.1:0-5819 GCA_963605975.1 Desulfovibrionaceae bacterium
GAACTGAACTGAACTGAACTGAACTGAACAAGGGTATCGCTCCTTTTGGCTTTGTCAAGCCCCTTTCGAAAATTCTTGCCCAATTCTAACACGAGATTTTGGACTTTTCAAGTTGCCTGTTTTTTTATTTTTTTCAAAGCATACCGTCTTTTGTTTTACGGCCCTTCCGCCACTTGCTAGAAATGGCGCACATTCGTGCTTGTTGCAAATACCGCCGTCGCTCATCATAAGGCCGGCTAGGCGTATTTTGGAAAGCAAAAAAAAGATTTCGTAAAATAAAAAAGGCATGGGGGCGTTGCGGGGGAGCATTTTTACAAAAAAATCTTTATGAAAAAAGACGCTTCTAAAAGGTGGCATCCCCTGCACGGTGGGTAGCGGCCAACGAAGTGGACGCGTAGGGCGGTTGTCCGCCCTCCTGAATTTTTACTTCATATATTAAGTTGAAATTTTCGGCTTTTAAATATATAGTTGGGATATGAACGTAAATCTTGGTGTTTCTGCTTCGGGCGGGATTGGCATTGGAAAAGCTTTTATTTTGCCAGAAGAAAAAGAAAGGATTATTCCTAAACAAATTATTGCTGACGAGGAAAAAGATGCTGAATGGAAAAGATTTCAGGATGCATGCACTTTGGTTTACAATGAAATTCACGGCCAGCTTGAGGGCATGGATTCTTCTAACCTGCAGAAAGTTATTTTTGAAACCTACGAGCTGATGCTTACGGACCCTGTTTTTTTGCAGGAAACTCAGGATTCTTTTTACCAGGGTCATTTAAATATCGAATATGTTCTTGAACAGCAGATAACTCAATATGCGGACAAATTGCGCAACAGCGGTAACGATTATCTTGCTGAACGTTCACAGGATATTGAAGATGTTTACGGCAGGGTTATAAATGTTTTAATTGATTACCAGGCTTTTAATATAGAAAATGTTCCTGACAATGTAATTATTGTTGCAAAGGAACTTAAGACCAGCGACACGGTTGTTCTTTCAAAAAGAAAAATTATTGGTCTTGTTCTTACCTTGGGCGGAACTAACAGCCATGTTGCAATTTTAGCAAAAAGTTTTGGGGTACCGGCAGTTGTTGGCATAGACAATGTAGCAAAGATTTTTTCTAATGACGAAACTTTGATTGTTGATGGTTTGCTGGGTGAAGTAATCAACAGTCCTGACCAGGCAACTCTTTGTGAATACCAGACAAAAATCCAGGCAGAAATTGAAAAGCAGGAACGTCTTAAGCATTTTAAGAATTTGCCGGCAGTTACGGCTGACGGTACTGTTTTTAAACTTCTGGCAAACATTGGCACTGTGGAAGAGGCGCAAATTGCTCTTGACGAAGGGGCAGATGGAATTGGTCTTTTCAGGACAGAATTTCTTTTTATGAATAAGCTGCACGGCATAAATAATACCCGCACTGGTTTTGCAAACACTGTTTCTGAAGACGAACAGTTTGAAGCTTACAAGTCTGTTTTGCAGCTGATGGGTGACAAACCTGTTACCATCCGCACTCTGGATGCAGGAGGAGATAAACTTGTTTCTTCAGGCGACCTTCCTGATTTGCACGAAAAAAATCCTCTTATGGGGTTAAGGGCCATCCGTCTTTCACTTTACTACCCTCGTGTTTTGCGCACCCAGCTTCGGGCACTTTACAGAGCGTCAGTTTATGGAAACCTCCGCATTATGCTGCCTTTGATTACTGGCACTTCGCAAATTGAAACAGTGCGGGGCATTGCAAACAGCGTCATGTTGGATTTAAAAAGCGAAAACATTCCTTTTAAAGAAAATGTTCCCCTGGGCATTATGGTGGAAACTGCCGCTGGTGCCATTTGTTCAGACTGTCTTGCTCCTATTTCCGATTTCTTTTCTTTGGGAACTAACGACCTTACCCAGTACACGATTGGCGTTGACCGTGAAAATCCGGATGTTGCTCCTTTGTACAATGAATTTCATCTGGCGGTTTTGCGCTTAATCAAAATGACAATCGACAATGCTAAAAAGGCAAACATTCCAATTTCTGTCTGCGGAGAAATGGCTGGCAAAAAAGAAAGTGTTATTGTCCTGGCAGGAATGGGTGTTCGCAATTTGAGCATGAGTCCAAAACAGATTAGTGTTATTAAGGAAACACTTTCTCAATTTACAATAGACGAACTTGAAAATATTTCCAGAAGTTCTTTGTTTTAGACTTCCCTTTTAGGAATAACCTTGGGCAGCTTTTGCCTTTTAAAAGGAAAATTATTTATGAAGAAAAAGAGTAAACCGGATTTTTCTAAGCCAAAGCCAGAAAAAAAAATTAATCTTGAAGAGCAAATTGAAGAACAACTTATTACAGATTTGCATCTTGAAAATGAAGTTGAAGAAAAATCTTCTAAAAAAAATAAAAAATCAAGTGACTTGCAAAGCCAGAGAAAAAGCGAAAAGCAAAAATTTTTTCCAGACAAAAGTTACTACAATTTGCCCCTCATAGTTATTGCGGGCAGACCGAATGTTGGTAAGTCCACTTTGTTCAACGCCCTTACTCACACAAAGCGTGCCATCACGGATCCAACGCCTGGCGTTACGCGCGACCCTGTAGAAGGCAACTGTTTTATTGCGGGCATGCCTGTTCATTTGATGGACACCGGCGGCTACAAACTTACACGCGATTTAAAAAGCCGCGAAAGTGAAATGGATGATCTGGTTGTTGCGAAAACAGTTGAAATGCTGGACAAGGCTGATAAAATTCTTTTGCTTCTTGATGCTGCTGAAATTACTGCCGAAGATGAAGAGTTAATCCACCGCCTGCGCCCTTACTGGTCAAAGTTAATGGCTGCGGTCAACAAAACTGAAGGCGGTAAAAATGAATCTCTCGCTTACAATTATTTAAAATTCGGGTTTAAAGACATTTTGCCCATTTCCGCAAGTCACGGTGACAACCTGCCTCTTTTGTGCGAAAAAATGATTGAAGGCCTGGACTTTTCAAATGTCACAGAAGGTCAGGATGAAGAGCGCGCCATCCGCATTGCCATTTTGGGCAAGCCGAACACAGGCAAATCTACTTTGAGCAATGCTCTTACCCACACACAGGCCAGCATTGTTTCAGATTATGCCGGAACCACGCGTGATGTTGTTGAAGGAAGTTTCCGCTACAACGGACATGACATTCAGATTTTGGACACAGCCGGCATCCGCAGAAAGGCAAAGGTAACAGAAAATGTTGAATATTATTCTGTAAACCGGGCCATCAAAACTTTAGACGAATGTGACATTGCTTTCATTATGATTGATGCCAGCGAAGGTTTGGCAGAGCAGGACAAAAAAATTACATCTCTTGCTTTTGAAAGGGGCCGTGGTGTAATTTTCGTTTTGAACAAGTGGGATTTAATGGAAGACCAGAGTAACAAGGCTCTTAAAAAAACAAAGGACTGGATTCAATTTACATTCGGCCAGATGAACTGGGCGCCAATCATTCCAATCAGCGCAAAAAATAAAGACGGCATTAAAAATTTAATGAACACCGCTCTTGAAATGTACGGACAGCTTAACCGCAAAATTGATACTGCTTCGTTAAATCTTGCCCTAAAGGACTGGTTGTTTAAATATCCGCCGCCGGCAACAAAGGCCATTCATTTTAAAATCCGCTACATGACACAGACAAGTGTTAATCCGGTAAACTTTTTAATTTTTGCAACCCGACCTGACAATGTGCCAGGTTCCTATGTGACTTATTTAAAAAACAGGATTCGCGAAGATTTAGGTTTTGATCAGATTCCTGTTCAAATTGAAATGAAGGCCAGCCGACAAAAGTGGCAGGATCGTGAAGATGAAAGAGACAGACAGTAAGGGCGAAAGCACAAACCTTAAATGGTACGAAAAAAAAGCGGGTGTGACTTGTGCACAAAAAGAATCAAATAAAAAAAAGAAGGATTTAAGAAAGGCCCGTCGCGAAAAAGAAAATTCTGCAGGCCAGGACAAAATTTTCCAAAAGGAAGAAGGTAAAATCCAAAAGAAAAATCCTTTAAAAAAAGAAAAAGCTGTACAAAGCGTAAAATGCTTAGATTCACTTTTTGACACTTCTTCCATTCCACAGGATGCAAAAAATGTTCTAGATGATTTTCAAAACATTTTGCTTTCGGTGCAACCTCTTAACTCAAAACAAAGGTCTCTTTTGCCAAAAGAAATTCGCCAGTTGAGTCACATCCTGACAGACCAGAGGGACGAAAGGCACGTGGGCTACATGAACAAGACGCAGACTTTGAGCGCCTACATTCATTATTTTCTCTGGTGGAATTTAGTCCGCTTAACAAGACTTTTTTCAAACCTGCCAGAAAGTTATTTTGATTTGGCAGACGGTGACATTTGCCTGGACATTGGAAGTGGTCCTTTAACGCTTGCCATTGCACTTTTTCTTTCACGCCCGGAACTCAGGAAGAAAAAATTAAATTTTTACTGCTTGGACATTTCGCAGCTGGCCTTAAATGCCGGAGAAAACATTTTTCTTGCAGTCGCTGCAAAATTAAAATGTCAGCCGTGGAAAATTATTCGCGTTAAGGGGGATTTAAATTCTACCATAAAGGAAAAGGCAAAACTTCTTACATGCGCCAATTTGTTTAACGAAATTTTGCAAGGGGGTGACATGCCTCCTGACTTTTACTCAAAAAAATATTTTCAAAAGTTAACTTCTTTTGTGGACCAAAATTCTACAAACCGCATTTTGATTGTAGAACCTGGCTTGCCTTCAAGCGCAAGATTTTTGCATTGCATAAGGGACAATTTTATTAAAGGCGGATATAAAATCATTTCTCCATGCACCCACCACGAAAACTGCCCTATGCTGGGCAAAAAAGGCGGCGGTCAAAAATGGTGCAACTTCGCTTTTTTAACGGACGATGCTCCTGGCAAACTGAAAAAACTTTCCCAGGAAGCTGATCTTGCAAAAACAAGGGCTGTACTTTCTTTTCTGGCATTCGAAAAAACTTCTTCCAGCCAGGCACAAGTTACAGAGGAACACATTTTGCAATTGCTTTCAAAAGAAGAAAAGGGCAACAAAAAACTTAAAAGCTTAAACGCAGAAAGCGGCCGGGAAAATTTAACTTTCAGAATTGTTTCAGACAAAATAGCCCTGCCCGCAAACAGGACAGGGTATTATGCATGCTCATCTTTGGGACTTTTGCTTATTGTCTGCAAAGAAGAACTTTTTTCAGGACAGGCATATCAAATCAAAATGCCAAAGTTCACTCCTCCAACAGACAAAAAATCCGGAGCACTTATAATCAATTTATAATCAATTTATAAAATCAAATCAGGGCATCTTAAAAATTCGATTTTTAAAGATGCCCTTTATAGTCTCTTAGTCTGCAGAATAAACTTTTGCAATCTTGTCTTTGTACAGCTGAGCAATTCTGTAGCGCATCATTTCTTGTTTTGCGGAAAGTTCAATGCCCACTTCAAAAGGCTTTAAGATGATTTCAAATTTGTTGATTCTTTCAAATGATTTAAATCCATTTTTAGGATTAACCAATTCTGCAATCTGGCTTTCCAAGAGCTTATGGATTTCAGGTTTTTCAACAAGTTCTTCGTATTTTGAATAAGCAATGCCATTTTCCTTAGCGTAAGATTCAATGTCATCTTTTGAAGGAAGGATAAGGGCGCCCAAGAAACGCTGGTCTTCACCCTTTTCATTCTGACCGAACACCATGGAAGCTGCAATGTACTGTGACGAATTGATTTTTGTTTCTATTGGCAAAGGTTCAATGTTTTCTCCGCCCATCAAAACGATTGTATCTTTTTTGCGGCCACGCAGCTGGATTTCTCCGTTCACTGTAAGAATTGCAATGTCACC
>CAVCWN010000204.1:0-9083 GCA_963605975.1 Desulfovibrionaceae bacterium
GAAAGTACCAGAGCGATAATGCCCAAAACTAATGATGCAACAGCCATGTTACACCCCCCCTTTGTTTTTTTGTCAGCCGATTTTACTTTCACCGAAAGTACGATTATACGCAGCAGCTTAACAGTTTTTTGAAAGTTTGACCGCGAAGAAGGCGAGAATTTGTCCCCCTTGCGATTACAACAATTTGTTTTATTGTAGCCTTTAAAAAATGTATTTGTCAATTTAGGGTATCTCTAAAAATACTTTTGTGTTAATCTGCCAGGCAAAGACAGAAAATATGCTTTTAATGACTCATGACACTTTAATACCACATTATAATGAACCTTGCATTTTGTCTGTTTAACCTTTGCTGTTTTGGCAACACAAAAAATTTACAAGTTACTGTTTTTTTTGGCGAAAAAGTTAGTTAACGCTAACAGTACAAAGTTGTATATTGCTTTCAAGTTATCACTGATAACTGAATGGGAAAATGATGAGTGCATCGTGTTTGGGCGGTAATTTTGTAAAATTGATTTTGAATTTTTTAGAAAGAGGCTTTTGAGGCCTCTTTTTTTTATGGTTATCAAAATAAATAATTGATAACTAAATGGGCAAGGGATTGCAGCCGCGAAGCGGTTCGGACACGCGTAGCGTGGCTGAACGGAAAAAATGCGAATGCATTTTTATAACGCAAAAGCCCGGTTTTTGCGGAAGGAAGGCGCAGCCTGACTGGAGCAAAAATGCCCCCATCAAAATAGGAATAAAAAAAATATCACGTTGAGCGTGAAAGTGAGGTTTTTATGAAGAAAAAAAGCGGAAAAGTCGGCGATGGCACAGATTAAGGCGGTTGCGGGTGGGCATGCACTTTTGATTAATTTGTCATGGCTGCTGGCGGGACTGAGTGCATCTGTGGCTGGGCAAATGAAAATGCTTGGTTTGTGGGCGATTTTTTCGGTTATGCTTTCAAACATTGTTTTGATGCTACCGGTTTGCCTTTTGTATTTTTTAGCAGATGGGTTTTTAAAAGGAAATCTTGAGCGGGCGAGTTTGCCTTTTTATGTGACTGGAATTTGTATTGCGGCGGTGCTGATTATTTTGACGACTATTTTCCAGTACCATTCAACTTTTTTAACGACTTATGTTGAAAGTGGAATAAGGCGCAGGACTCTGGCTGAAAAACTTCGTAAACTGCCACTTTCATTTTTTTCAAAAAAAGATTTATCTGACCTTACAAACACGATTATGAACGACTGTGTGGTTTTGGAAACAGCGTCTTCCCACTGGATTCCAGAACTGACAGGCGCTTTGTTTTCCACTTCGATTGTTTCTTTGAGCCTTTTGATTTTTAACTGGAAAATGGCGCTTGCCTGACTTTGGGTTTTGCCTGTGTCTTTTGGGATTGTTCTTTCTGCAAAAAAAGTTGCCTATAAAATTTGCGAAAAGGGCATGAAGTTAAAACTGGACTGTGCAGATTCAATTCAGGAAGGTCTTGAAACTGTGCGCGATTTAAAATCTTACAATGCGGCTGGAATGTTTTTGGAAGGATTTGGAAAAAAAGTTAAAGCGGTAGAAAAACAGTCTTTGGTGGCAGAATTTTTGACTTCGCTTTATGTTGTTTCTGCCCAGATGATTTTGAAGGTTGGGATTGGAACTGTGGCTCTTACGGGCAGCATTCTTTTGGCAAAGGGTGAAATAAATCTTTTAACATTTTTTATGTTTTTGATGATTGTTAGCCGCCTTTATGATCCTTTGCAGGTTGCCTTGCAGAATTTTGCGGCAGTTTTAAGCTGCAATGTGCGCTGTGCCCGTATGGATTAAATTTTGAGTCACAAGGAACAGACTGGTTCTACAGAACTTACAAACGAAGGTTATGACATTGAATTTAAAAATGCGGCTTTTGCTTACAACGACGGAACTCAGGTTTTAAAAGATGTAAGTTTTACCGCAAAGCAGGGGCAGGTTACCGCTTTGATTGGACCTAGTGGCAGCGGAAAAACTACTGTCAGCCGCCTTGCTGCCCGCTTTTGGGATTTGAGTGGCGGAAAAATTACAGTTGGCGGAATGGATGTTGGAAAAATTGATCTGGAAAAACTGCTTTCGCTTTATTCAATTGTTTTCCAGGACGTTACGCTTTTTAATAACACTGTGCTTGAAAATATCCGCATTGGAAAAAAGGATGCAAGTGACAAAGAAGTAAAAAATGCTGCACGACTTGCCTGCTGTTCTTTTGTAGAAAAGTTGCCTCAAAAGTGGGACACGGTGATTGGTGAAAACGGCAGTGAGCTTTCCGGCGGTGAACGACAGCGCATTTCCATTGCCCGTGCCTTTTTAAAAGACGCCCCGATTATTTTGCTGGACGAAGCAACGGCCAGCCTTGATGTGGATAACGAAACTCAAGTGCAGGAAAGTCTTTCGCGCTTGATAAAAAATAAAACCGTTTTGATTATTGCCCACCGCATGCGCACTGTAGAAGCGGCTGACCAAATTGTTGTTTTAAAAGACGGCATTGTAGCAGAAAGTGGAAGCCCGGCAACTCTTTCTAAAAAGAAGGGCTTGTATGCAAAAATGATTGCAGGGCAAGTGAAGGCTAGTGAGTGGAAATATTAGTAGAAGAAAAAAAATAAAAATGCGACAGGGATAGTAGTGGCGCCGCAGGCGTTCCGGAGCGTAACGAAGTGAAGCGGAGGAATGGAGCGATAGCGTAACCACGGATAGCCCGGTGCCCTTTGTGAAAACAAAGGGCAGTCGCCCAATTTAAAAAAATTAATAAAACATTTTTTTTATCACTTATGGTTGCTCAAAAAAGTAAAAAAGGGTTTATACTGATCTGCGTCTTAGATAAAGTACTGGGAAAATTGAATTTCAGGAAGGAAAGGGAAAGTGACTTTAGGGGGACATGATGGCACTGAGTGATAAATTTTATCCTAAAGAAGAAGTGGTTGCAAAACTTTCGTATAGGGAAAGGGAACGATTGAACAGTCTTGTGAGGGGCGACGTTATCTGTACTGCCTTGTTTTTGATTCTGGCTGTGGGTCTTTTGATTTTGCCTAACTACAGAGTTACCGGGGCTTTGATGTTTGTGAGCCTTGTGATTTTTGCAGTGTCACTTATTGAAATAAAAAAGGGTCATATTTTTATTGCGTCGTATTTGACGACATGCGGTTTTATTTTGTCAAATATGATTGTCAATTTTTTTATAAATTTTGCTGATACTGGATTTATATTTTTTCGCGGAACGTGTTTTGCGGTTGTGATGGCAACTTTTAATGCGATGATAAGCATGAAGAAGGGGCAGTTTGTTTTTTTCCGTATTTCATCTTATATTATTCTTTTACTGAGTGCATTTACGGTTTACTTTCCTATTGTTCATAAGGATCCTCTTGAGCAGAGTGTAACGCTTTTTGTTTGTACGATGGCTATAGTTTCTGCTAATGTGGTTTTGGCTTCTATTGAAAAGCTTAATGGAAAAGTTGTTGAAAAGGCTGAAAGTTCCCAGAAAAAAAGTGAAGAGAATTTGGAATTGATTACACGCGTTTTGGGACAGGCTCAGGAAAGTTTGAACATTGGCCACCAATTGAATAATTCTACACAGGTGGCATCAAGTTCTTCTAACGAAATTAATTCTTTGTACAATGAACTTTTGCAGTATTCCAAGGATTTGAAAGAGCAGACGCAGCTGGTAAAGGAAACTAGTGCCCAGGTTGATAATCAGGCTGTTTTAATGAATAAGTCTATTCAAAAGCAGAACGGAAGTCTTGCGGAAACTTCAAGCGCCATGACTGAAATTTCGGCAAACGTTTCTAACATTAACCAAATTGCGGAAAAAAGACGTGAAGGCCTGAATCATGTTATGCAGATTTTGAACAGCCAGGGCGACCTTGTTTCAAATATTGTTCAAAATATTGAGCGGGTAAAAGAATCTTCGGAGGAAATTTCGAACTTTGTTCAAACTGTAGATACTGTGGCTGCCCAGACAAATCTTTTGGCAATGAATGCTTCGATTGAAGCAGCACATGCGGGAACTATGGGAAAGGGGTTTGGAGTTATTGCCCAGGAAATCCGAAAGCTTTCAGAAGAAACAACAAAGAGTGCAAGTAGGATTGCAGCATCTCTTCAGGAAAATGCACTTATTGTTCAGGAAACAAGTGATTCTGTTTCAGCTTTTGCAAATTCCACGAAGGGCAGCAGCCAAGAAATTCTTGCTACTGTTAATTCTATGGAAGAAATTATTGGTGGAATTACGGAAATCAATGCAGCTATGCAGGATACAATGAATTCAATAAACGAAGTTGTATCTTTGGCAAAAGATTCAGAAAGCATGGTTACAAATGTGTCTGAACGTATTTCTCAGCAGGACGGGGAATTGTTAAACATTACAGACACAACTGAAAATTTGCAGACTCGAATTGAAAATATCAAAAACCATTTGCAAAACATCAACAGTGCAATCGCAGACATCCACGAAAAAGCGAAAGTTAACGAAGAAGTGTCTGCTAAGATTGCAGCATTGATGGGGTAAGGTGTGAAGATAAAATGGGGATGATTTTCCCTTAAATTACTTTTAAATCACAGGCTCTGCCGTTTTTGTCTTTCATGTTATTTGCATTTGGAGCAGGTTCTTTTGAAACCAGGAATTCAACTTTTGTTCCTTTTTCAAGTTTTTCATGCTTGAAGTCTTTGTTGATGTCTCCCATGTAGAAAAAATAATCGCCTGATTTGTCGTCGGCCTGAATGATGCGATAATTTTTTATCCTTCTTTTTACGCTGCCTGTTTTCCGTTGGTTTGAATTGTTTTCAATTTTTTCTACGAAGAAAGTTCTTTGGCTACGGCCATCGTCGCTTATCTTGAACATGGAATTGAAAGAAGAAATTAATTCTAAGGCGGTTTTATGATTGTAGTCACGAACATTAAAGTCTGATTTTTGTCTTAAAACCGATTCCCACATTTGCGATAGAAGTTTTGTGTTTGTTTCTTTATAAAAAGGAGTTGAGTCGAATGACTTTTCCAGGAATTTTTCCAGAGGAAAAGTTTCAAAAACTGCAGGGTCGTTTTCCCCCTTTGATTCTGCTTCAAGAAGGATGTCATCATCACTTTCTTCTAGATCTTCAAAATAGGCAAATTCATTGCAGGAATTTATCCAGATGGGAGAGCATTTATTTTTTTCTCCAATGCCCAGTACTTTTTTCCCGAGTTCCCGAAGTCGCAAACTTAAGGAATAATATCCTTTGTCTGAAGAAACCAGTGCAAAAATGTCAATTTCTTCGTGCTTTATGGCAAGTTCAATTGCATCCATCATAATAGCTTTATCGACGGCTTGTTTTTCATCGTGATGAAATTGATGAATTGCCGTAATTGGAGTTTTTGAAATTTGTTCTTTCCATGATTTTGTATTTTCGATTGACCAGTCAGCGTAAGCTCTCTGAAATAAAACGTCCCCTTTTGTAGACAAAAAATCTTTGATTTCAGGAACTTTCTGTGCCGGCACATTTTCTGCATCAAAAAAAACTGCTAATTTGCTCATAAAAAACTTCTCTATTAGGATGTCTCTAAAAATTGCAATTTTTAGAGATCCCCTTTATTCCACGTCTAAAATGTTGATTTTCTTTTTCTTGAGTAAAAATGCAAATGCCCCACCTGAAACAATGCTGTCAAAGGCATTTCCTATACCGAATAAAAGTGCAATTCCTGTTAATGTCGGGTGCCAAATGCCACTCTTATATAAAATAAATGCGATTCCGTAATAAATTGTGTTTGTAACTACGGATTCAAAAAGCATGTAGTTTGTTTTTCCAAGTCCGTAAAAAATGCAATCGAAAATATTTTGCAGTGCGTATAAAACGTAAAAGCCCAATAAAATCATTACAAGATTAAAAAGTTTATCTACGTCAGAAAATTGAAGTACGTTCTGCATAAAAGGTTTCCACAAAGGAATTGTGATGCACCACAAAAGGCAAACTACGATTGTGATGAAAAAATAACCGATTGTGTTGTTTTTGATGGCCTTTTCGTCTGTGGCAACTTCCTGTTTTATTAGTTCGCCAAGTTGCGTTATTGGCAAAAGCAGCCAGCCCCAGATGAAATTATTTGCAACCCAGTAAGTTCCCTGTTCGTTTACGACATTGACCATTCTGCAAATCATCAGCATATAGGCGATGTTTCGCACAAAGGATTCCAGACCGGAAATGCTTCCTATTTTTACAAAATCTTTTATCCATTTAAATGAAAGTTTGGATTTTTCAAAAATCGAAATGTCATCTTTTTTAAGAAGAATTGCTGAAACTATAAACAAAATCAAATTTACGATGATATTGCTGTAACCTATTCCGTTTACGCCAAGGTTTGCAGAAATGTTTAAAGTAGAAACAAAGAATGTGTCAAAAATGATGCATAAAAATAATTTTGCAAATGTCAGAATATAAACGAATTTTGATTTTCCTAAAGTAACAAGGCAGACAAGTAAAAAGCTGCTTGCTAAAGAAAAGATGTTTGCAATGCTTTCAATTCTGATGTAAACGGCAGATTCATTTATGATTTCTGTGTTTGTCGCCATTGTAGAAAGCAAGGGTTTTGTAAAAATGCAAATTAAAATGGAACAGACAAGATAAATTCCAAGTGAAACTGTTAAACCTGTTTTTATTCGATTTTTATATTCCTCTTTGTTAGAAACGACTTTCCCCATAAAAAAATACAAAGGAAGAATGATTGCTTCGTTTATGATTTCGTAAATGAGGTTTATCCATGAAAGCTGACCTGCAATTGAAAAAGAATAGTCACCCGGTAACTGACCCAAAAAGAAAACCCGCAAGGTTGTATAAATTGTAGGGCAAAGTCCCATTACCAAAAGTGAAATGAATAATTTCCAGTTTATATGTTTTAATGATGATTTTAATTTTGACATAAATTGTCCTTTGTACATAAAAAAACTGCACGCCCCCTTGCAGTCTTGTTGAACGCATTTTGCAAAGAGGTGGGCAGTTTGAAATTTGTGGATTAGAAAGTAAAACTTGCGACTTCGCTAAAGTCGCTGAGGGAATCAGTGTCCTTTTTATGTTCAGCCCGGAAGTCGGAACTTTTTACCCAGAAGTAGCAGGTTGTGCCAGATTCAAAAAAAGATTCAAAATAGTCTGGAAGAATGAAATATGTATCTTTTATATCAACATGAAAATCAAAAGCCCTTTCAATAGTTGAGGAATCATTTTCTCTTGAGTAATAAATAAGATAGTGAGGAGCTCTTGTAGAAGTCCAGGAAAGTTTGACTCCCGAAGGAGTTGATTCTGCCTTAAGGTCCGTTGGTGCCTTAAGTGGTTCGTGGTAGAAGTCAATAGTTGCTACGTTACTAGGCTCGCTTGGCGTGTCATAGAAGTCTGTTGAACATGACTCTACCCAGAAATAGTAAGTGCCGTATTTAGAAAATGTAACAGAACATGTTGTTGAATCTGTACGGCTTTCCTGCCAAGTTGATGCAGTAGAAAGGGAATTTGTTGTATTGTATAAAACCCGATAGTAGCTTGCCCTATCTACTTCATCCCAAGCCAAATCTACTGTATTTAGAGTACTTTCTGAGTTTTTAACTGTTAAATTAGATGGAGCATCAAGTGTTTCTACTGTGAAATCAAGAGATGCTACCGTGCTATAACTACTACCATATTTCCCCATATTATCCCATCCTGATCTTACCCAGAAATAGTAAGTACCTGATTCAGAAAGTGGAATAGAACAGTTTGTTGAAGTGATATTATGTGAATAACATTCTGCAGAATAAGGGTTGTTATGTGTTCCGTAGTAAACCCAATAAGAAACCAGTGCACTCCTTTCTTTTTTCCAAGACAAATCAACTATATTAGCTTTGGAAGCAGATAGTGTGACTTTAAGATTAGTTGGCGCTATTGGTTCTAGAGGACCGCACCCGCAAAGCATTGTCAACAACAGGCTTGAAAACAGTGGTAAAAGAATTTTTCTTAGTTTCATTAATTTCTCCTTTCGATTGACTTTTTGTTTTTCCCTTTAACCTCAAAAACTTGCGAAGCAATGTTTTTGAGGTTAAAGCAGATTAGTCAATCTGCTTTAAGGGTATACCCTTAAAGCGCGCGAAAATTGGGAGTAAGAAGTGTCTGTTAAGATTGAGGTATTGATGGGGTATGGGAATTCTTAAAATGCGGAAGATTTGTTGAATGTTTGCAGATTTTCCACCAGATGCCTAGAAGCGTTTGGATCGTTCATATTGTAAGACCAGTTGTGATTAAAACATTCTATTGCGTTGCAATTGCCACTTGTCCCGATTACGAGCGAGTAAAAATCAGTTTTGTTTTCCTGCTCAGCTTTTATTTTTTGAGTCAATTCTTCATTAAGATTTCCCAGGCAAAAATCGCTAATCATAAGAAGGTCTGCATTTTTCCATTGTGAAGTCTGTAAAAGATTTAAAGCATGGTTTAAGGCTGGCAGAGCATCTGTTCCGCCGTTAAAACTCATTTTTAAAAATTTCACTAAAACTGAAAGTTGATTTTCCCCACTGGAATTTTCGCCCGAGATGGAAGTTAAATCCAAAGTTTCTATTTCTGTAGAAAAACTGATTAAGTAGCAGTTTCGTTTTTCTTTGATAGCAATTTTGGTAAGAGCAAAGGTTATTGTTTTTGCAATATTTTCAGGAGTTCCAGACATAGAACCGGAGGTGTCCACGCAAATTATAATCGGACCTTTTTCTTCCTGCTTCTCTTTTGAAATTTCTTCCATTTCTGTTTTTGATTTTTGCACAGGATTTAAATTTTCATATTTGAATGACAAAAGTTGTGACTGGGCAAATTTTAATTCAAAGAGTTTTTTTGTTGCTGGATTTTTTAGCAAGGCAAGTTCCGAAGGTAAAACTGAAGAAATGTTATTGGAAGTGCAGATTCCGGCTATTTGTCCTTTAAAAGCAGGTTTTGCCTTGTATTCTGTTGTAATGACAACTTTTTCCCGCATTTCTTTTTCGTATTGCTTTTGGGCTCGGTTGTGTTTCCCTAAAATTTCTGCCAGTTCGTATAAGGATTTATCTTTTTCAAGTAAGTCTGCATATTGCTTTAAGATTTCAAATCCGCTTTCTTTAAATGTACCTTTTGATAAATCC
>CAVCWN010000205.1:0-2546 GCA_963605975.1 Desulfovibrionaceae bacterium
CCTCAAAGAATTTTTCAAAATCGTCACCGCCCTTCCGCCACTTGCTGCGCGCGGTCAAAAAGCTGCCCTAAAAATCAGTCTTTAAAAAACAAAAAAGACTTTCCAAAAAAAGAAAGTCCATAAAAAAAAGACACAAGCTTTTTGACGGCCTCCGGCCTGGCTCCACGGCGGGCTAGGCTGAAAAAAAGCCGCCCTCTTTTCGAAAGCAGCAAATGTTCCCAAAACAAATATCTCTTTACGAAAGCACCACTTCCCTCAAAAGCAGCCTTTCTTAAAAAGACCCAGCCCAAAAACAAAATCTCGACTTCCTCTCTACGAAACAAATAAATCCCCCAAAACAAAAAAGACGCTTCCCCAACAGAAGCGCCCTTCAAAAAACAAAATCAATAAGAATCCCTCAAGCCCTTCACCAAAAGCCTTTTGGCAAAATCTTCAGCCGAAAGATTTTTTACCATTTCTGCCATGCCACCATCTTCCAGTCCGTAATCCTTTCCTTCAAAGAAGATGCACTTTTCGCGGTCCGGCAAAAGAGTAAACATATTTTCGCTAAAAATACCATGCAAGCCAGTCGCTTCCACACTAACGTAAAAATCAGGCTTGTCACTTTTCAAGCGGATTTCAAATTTTCCTTCACCACATTTTTCAACTTTAACATCCACATTTGCCTTTTTCAAATTACACTTTTTCCACCTGCAGGCAAAAAGCGTATCATCATAAAGCTTACCATCCACTTCCATCTCTGCAAAAATAAAATACTCATTTTCCTTTGCAGCAATTTTTCTGTCGCTAAAGTTTTCTTCAAAAATGTAGCAGGCAGTATCACTTTCAATTTCTTTTTTTACATTTTCAGAGCGTAAAATTTTTCCATCCAAATCCACAAAATGAATTTTTACATCCGCACAAATTTTCTTTTGGCTTTCATTTATCACGCAGGCAAAAAATTTTTCATCTTTTTTTATAAGACAAAGATTTATAGGACTAAAAAACTTTTTAGCAGCATAGTGCAACAACTTCCACTTGCCGCTGTATTCCATAGAAGACCAAGAAGTAACCGGCCACACATCATTCATCTGCCAGAAAGTCGCCCCCATACACCTAGGCCTCAAGCTGCGCCAGTAATCCACAGCCGTCTTTAAAGCCACAGCTTGCTGCACCTGGCTCAAATAGCAAACATTTTCAAAACCATTTGGAATCCTAAAGTAGCGCGAAAAATTTTCCAGAATAATAGAATTTCCCCCAGGTGACCTCTGGTGCCATTCCATCACGGGGCTGGTCAAATTCAAATTTTCTTCGTCACAAAATTCCTTAATTCCCTCAAAAGAATTCAAACTTTCATAGCCAAACTCGCTCACAAAACGCGGCTGAATACTCAGATAAGCCTCCATATCCTTTTTTTCATGCCATACACTCCAAAAGTGCATATCACCCTCAGAATCATCGTGCCAGTTGTCCCCAAAATTATTTGGCCCTGAACAAGGCGAACTTGGCCACCATGTTCTTGTAGGATCACATTCCTTTACAACCCTTTCAATCACCCCATGATTCAACCTGTCATAATCCACCAGGTAACGGTCGCGGGCATCACGGCTTTCCTTGTACCAGTTTAAAGCACCAAAATTTTCATTATTGCCGCACCAAAGGGCCAGGCTCGCATGACTTTGCAAACGGTAAACATTATCCTCAATTTCCTTAGCCACATTTTGTAAAAAATCCTCGTTAGTCGGGTAAAGGCCACAGGCAAACATACAATCCTGCCAGATAATCAAGCCCAGACGATCGCAAATGTCATAACAGACTTCACTTTCATACTGACCGCCACCCCAAAAGCGCAGGGAATTCATATTCGCATCCACTGCAGACTGCAAAAAATATTCGTAACGCTTTTTAGTCCATCTTTCAGGCAAAGCATCAAGCGGCACCCAGTTAGCCCCCTTAGCAAAAATTCCCCTGCCATTCAAAGAATAAAAAAGACTAGTTCCATGCTGGTCAGGAATCACATTCATCTTCAGCACCCTGAATCCAACCTTTTTTACCATAACAGAATCCATGTGGTCCGCAGCCCTGTCATCCAAAGAAGCAACTAAAAGGTTGTACAAAGAATTTTCCTTCAGCCCCGCCTCCTTCAACTCATCACTAGATTTCCACAAAAGAGGAGCCTTCACCAAAAACTCAGTCTTTATAACATTCAGCCCCTTTTTCACCTCAGACCGCAAAGACTTAACCAAAGAAAGGCCATTCCCAGTCAGCTCAAATAAAAAAGACTCCTTTCCATCTTCAAAAGAATTGTAGCGGGCAGTCACACAGCACTTCCACTCACCCGCAAAATCCCCCTCCACCACAGGCAGGGTTTCCAGGCAAAGACTTTCCATGTAACCTTTAAAAACCGAATCAATAAAAATATTCCCATAAATGCCCGAAACCATCAGACAAGGGCCCCAGTCCCAGCCAGACTGACACTGAATTTTCCTTACCAAATTTCTGTGAGGCGAAAAAACATCATAAGCAGAAACCGGCACCACATAAGGCAGCTTTTCCGCCTCCTGGCA
>CAVCWN010000206.1:0-10523 GCA_963605975.1 Desulfovibrionaceae bacterium
TTTACGAAACCAGTGTCTCTGTGTCAAAGCAGCCACTGTTTACGAAACCAGTGTCTCTGTGTCAAAGCAGCCACTGTTTACGAAACCAGTGTCAATGTGTTAAACCACCCCTACTCCTTTTTCTTAGCATTCGGTGATTTTACCAAAATGCAGCAAAGAAGCATTGCTACTACATAAAGGCAGCCTGTTACAATAAGAACGTTCTGGTAGCCGACAGGATTTGCTTCGTAGCCGTGAACTTTTATGTATTCACCTGTGTGGCGGACAATAAATGAAGCCAGCTGATTTCCACTTAAACCTGCAAAGGCCCATGCCGAAAGAGTAATGCCGTGAATGGCAGAAATGTTACCCATACCGTAGTGGTCTGAAAGAAGGGTCGGAATGTTTGAAAAACCGCCGCCGTATCCTGCATTAACAATAAAGATAATAGCCAGAACTAAAATCATCAAAATAACATGATCTGATCCCTTTGAAATAGCCTGTGTTACAATGACCAGCAGGGTAAAGAAAATGGAAAGGGAAAAAATCAATTTGTAAACAGTATTTCTGTCCTTTAATTTGTCTGCCCATGCTGAAAATCCCAGACGGCCGCCCGCATTAAAAATAGCGGAAATTGTAGATATCAATCCGGAAAAAGCACCCAGGCCAATGCACTTAACAATCATCTTTTCCTGGGAAATAATTGCCAAACCGCAAGTGATGTTAATGTAGAACATAAGCCATATGCCTATGTAAGAAGAAATCGGCCTTGTTTTTAAAGTAGCAATAATTCCTTCTTCCTTAGTGCGCACCTGAGGTTCAACCCAATCCTTTGGTTTTGCAAGCAGCAAGTGGCCCACAAACATCATTACAAAATAAGCCGCAGCCAGAATGTAAAACATTTTAAAAATTCCGCCATCGCCCATTTTGTCAAGAATTGCCTGCATAATTGGAGAAGCAATAGCCTTAGCTCCACCAAAGCCCGCAACCGCAAGACCAGTTGCCAGCCCCTTTTTGTCCTTAAACCAGAGCATCAAAGTTTTTACAGGTGAAAGGTAGCCAGTTCCCAGGCCAATACCCATAATAAAACCATAGCAGACATAAATTCCCACAAGGGCTAAAACGCTAGGACTGCCAGCGCCTCCGTTATAAGCTCTTCCGCCATACCAGATAAAAAATCCAGTTCCAGCCATTCCCAAAGCAAAAGTAAGACTTGCAATAAGTGAAGACTTGTGAATATTTTTTTCTACCAGGCCTCCCAAAAAAGCAGCAGACATACCCAAAAAGAAAATAGCAAAACTAAAAGCCCATTCTACAGCGCCTTTTGAAAACCCAATATAATTTGCAATTTCCTGACTAAAAATTGACCAGCAGTAAACCGTACCAATGCTAAAATGCAAAAGCAAAGCCGGCACCGCCCCATGAATCCATTTTCCACGAACTTCCATAAAAAATCCTTAAAATTAATCTACGCCACAGCCGCCAAGCAACCAAATTTAAAAAGCGTATTTTTCTATTTTACCACAATTTATTTTTTTTAGCATTAAATTTTTCCCCTCCCCCACAAATTTATTTTTTTTCTCTTGAAGCATACTCCCTGCCTTTTACGCGCTGTCCATGACTACGCTGTCGCTCCGGTGCTCAGCCCTGCTTCGCACGCACTTCGTGCTCATTCCCATCGCGGCTATGCCCATTTTGAAAATAAATACTTCATTCGTAAACTAGCATTTCTTTTTTTTTACCAAAACTTACCATCCATGGCACAAGTGTTTCACGAAAGAAAAACTTCTTTACAAAAGCCGCCTAGCCGGCCGTGAAGTGGTTTGCCGAAGGCAAAGTGCAAAGCACCGAGGCGAATAGCCGAGCCACGGAAGGGCCGTTTAACAAAAGGCGGTATGCTTTAAAAAAAAATAAAAAAAAGCCCGGTCTGTAAAATGCAAACTGGGCTTTCTAAAAAGATGTCTTATCCTACCAAACCTGTGCGTGTGATAGATTCGGTGAAGTATTTCTGACAGAAGATGTAGAGTACAAGGAGTGGCAGAATTACTACGAAGCATGACGCTTCAAGGATTGAGTTTTCGCTTAGGGCCATATCTGCGGCGGACATGTTCTGGCTTAAAAGCTGCAGTCTGTCCTGCAAAAGGGTTACGTTTACGGAAAGCGGGTATTCGTCCGTAAAGAACATGACTGACAGGTAGTAATCGTTCCAGTGCCATACAATACTGAAAAGTGTAATTACTATGATGATGGAACCTACGTTTGGCAGCATGATTCTTAAGAATGTTTTGAATGGACCGCAGCCGTCTACGAAAGCGGCTTCTTCAAGTTCAACTGGCATGCCTTTAAAGAACTGGCGGGCCATATAAATGTACAAACCTGAACGCAAACCTACTCCTGTTAAACTCATCAAGTAAAATGGCCAGCATGTGTTTAAGAGGTTTACGCTGACTGCTTTACCGTGGTTGAATGGGCGCAAAAGCTGGCCTATTCCAAAGAAGTCAAAGAAGTGAAATTTTACGTACAAAGGAATGATGATTGTACTTGTTGGAACTACGATTGTAAAAACCAAAAGTCCAAAGAGGGCGTTTCTTCCCTTAAACTTAAAGCGGGCAAATCCGTAGGCAACCATAAGACAAATAAAAATCTGGATGATTACAGATGGTATTAAAATCTTAAGGGTCATGAGGATTGAGTCCTTGAAACCGATCAACTGGTCTGCCAGTACAAAGTTCTGCAATGTAAAAGTTTTAGGAATCCAGATGACTGTCGGATCCAGACGGTCTACCGGGTCACGGAAAGCGTTTGACAAGAGGAAGAGTACCGGGTACAGCAAGACGTATGTCATTCCCAAAAGGAAGAGGGTACGCAAAACTGCAGTTATAATTTTAAGTGTTTTTTCAGCAGCTTTTTTTTGACTAATTTCGCTCATATTCTTCTCCTAGTTCAAGGCTTTATTTGATGCACGGTTAAGAACTAAGTTAACCAAAAGGATAAAAATCATTACTACAACGAAGTAACAGATTGAAATGGTTGTAGAATATTCGTAGCGGCCTTGACTTGTGTATTCAACTATCATGCGCATTACTTTGTTTGAATAGTCCGTAAAGTAGTCGATGATGGAATATATGACCGCCAAAACCAGTGTCGGCGAAATCAAGACAAAGGTTATTTTCCAGAATATTTCCCAGCCTGTGGCTCCTTCAATTTTTGCTGCTTCATACATTGAATCCGGAATGGAATGCAGGGCAGACAAAATCAAAAGGATTTGAACGCCTGACTTCCACGTTAAGTCGAAAATCTGACCGATTGTGTCTGTCAGGATTTTTACTAACTGAGAAGGCATGCCGGCTTTGATAAGCACTTCATTCAAAACCCCTGTCTGGAAAATTGTAGAAGCGGCCTGTCCTGTTGTTGAGTCCGAAAGAACGTTTTCCTGCAAAATTGTAATTACAACTCCGGAAGAAATGATTACTGGCAAAAAGAAGATTGATCTCATTGCTGTTCTTCCTTTGAAATCACCGTGCAAAATAAGGGCAATAAACAAACTGAAGAAAACAATGACTGGCACTGAATAAACAATGTTTCCAATAGAGGCAACTATGTTACGGGTAAAGTCTGCATCTACAGTGAAGGCCTGGAAGTAGTTTTCAAATCCGACCCACTGAAATGTCAAACCGTCAGAACCAATTTCAATTTTTGTAAGCGTGTAATAAATTGCCGTAAAAAGCGGAAGCACGAAGAAATAAATTACACCTACCAGCCAGGGAGCAATAAAAACATAGCCCCAGCGATTTTTTCTGTCTGCAAGTCCTGTTGCAGACACTTTTTTCTTTTTAGTTTTAGAAGCCTTTTCTTTACTAGAAGTATTTTCTACAGAAAGAGCTTCCTGGCTATTTTGACTAAGTTCATTTTTCATTGTGCACTTCCTTCAGTAACAGAATAAGTTCCGTCGGCATAATTTACAGTTACTGTAACGCCATTCGAATATTTTGTAGAACGGATGTCTCCGTCAAGAGTGTAATCAACAATAGAACATCCCTTAACCTTAGAGTTAACGGCATAAACTTCTTTATAAAGGGCTACTGCATCATCAAACCAGTCTGCGCTGTAAAGGTTTGTGTAAGACTGCATGCGGCTGTCCCTTATAAGGTCTGGATTTTGTGTGATCCAGAGGAATGAAATGTCTGCACCGCTTTCAAGTACCTTCAACTTGTAATTTGTAAGGCTGGTGTTTCTGTTTGCCGGCAGGTTACTGAAAGGAATGTATCCCTTAAGAACCATCTGGTAGAAAGGAACTGCAGCGTCTTCACAATCATACTGTGAAGATTTTGAAGGCAAATCGCTTACGTAACTTGCACTTGGCAGGGCATAGGCGTAAGGAGCAGAAAGCATAAGTTTTTTTGAAGATGCGGCATTTTGCAAAAGCCCTGTAAATTTTTCTTCTACAGAAGGTCTTCTTATTCCATCATTTCCAAAATCACTTGAAAGAACATTTCCCAAAGAATCTGGGGCAAATCCTGCATAATCAAATTTTCTGTCAAACTTGTTAAAGAATTTGCTGAAGTTTTTTTCTACCTTTGTTGAACGCAACAGATAGTAAGGATATTTGTCCGATGTTTTTTCATCAGTGTATGTTGACATACGGTAGTCAGGAATTTTTACCGGTGACCGGTTAATCATTCTGTTTGCCGTAAGTTCCTTTATGTGTTTAAGGTCTGTCTGGTAAAGGTCTACAAAATCAGCACCGGCATAGAAAGGAATATTATTTTCTTCAAGATAGTCTGAAAGTTTATTGAAATTCCTTTTGCCGCCCAAAAGTTTCTGAGGTTTAGGATTTGAAGGGTACTTTCCAAGTACACCGCCTTTTACCCAGCCTTCCACTTTTACGTTGAAAGAGCCAACACCTTCTTTCTTTAAATCGTCTACAGTCTGGATGATTGATTTAAATGGAGAATATGCAACTCCTACGTTAAGGGGCAGACCTGCAATTGTGCGCTTTTTGTTTGCTGAACCGACAAAATCCAAAGTTAAGGCAGGTTCGCTAGAATCAATGTTTTTAGAAAAGCCCTTCTTTTCCTGCAAGTAGTTGCGGTAAGTTTTTGCCATTCCTGCTAAAGAATTGTCTTCTTCTTCCATAAAAATGTAGCGGACAGAATAAACGTCTTTTGAAGAAGCAAAATCTGTTTTTTCGTAAATTACTACGTCACGAGGTGTACCTGTTCTTTCGCGGAAAGAAACTGAATCAAAGTCGCGGACAATGAAACCAGCCCCTACTGCATTGTAAATGGACTGCTGGCCGGCATCTGCTTCAACTATTGCCCTGCCTTCGCCACTTTCAATTACAGCAATAAAGGCTGCATCTTTGCGGCTAAGACCAAAGACTGGCAAAAGTGCGTCTTGAGTAACGTTTCTTCGCCTTGTGGCAACAATTGAATTGTCGCGGCCGTAAATGTACTGGCTGTAAAGACTGGAACTTGGTGAGTTAAAGTTTATAACGGCTCCAGATCCATCAGGAACCAGGATGAAACCTTCTTCGTCACGAGGTGCTGCTCCAAAATATGGGTTAATCTGTAAATCCAGAATTTCCAAAGGTGGAATTTCAGATGAGTGATCTTCGTAAATTTCCTTTACAGGAATGCTCATCAAAAGAGACTTTCCTTCAATAGTAATTTCCAGCGGAATAAAATATCCATCCGTATAGAAATTATGATTTAAACGAAGACCGTCTTTTATTTGTAAAACTTCAAGTCCCCCGCTTGTAAAAACGTTTGTGTAGGAATTTGAATTTCTAAAGATTGAGTTTTGGTCTTTTGATCTTACAGTCAAAAATGACGGAACAGAATTCAAAACAAAGCCTGAAGTTTCTTCATCATCTTCCCAGTTCAAAGGAGCTGAATACCAGACATAGCCGTTGTCCAGCTGCCTTACTGCCAGAATTGACAAATCCTGGGCATAAAAGAGCTGGAGGTATTCATTTTCTGCATACTTGTAAAAATTACGGTCAGTCAAATCTGCTTCTGTGTACCAGGCATAACTGGAAGGAGCAGAAAAGGCTGGAAGAATTACAAGTGCCGCTAAAATTGTATAGATAAATTTCTTTAATTTCATATTATCCCCCTACACCCTCATCAAGATTTCCTGAACAAGTGTCTGGATGAATGACCACATCTGCGTGAACAGGGAAACGAACAAAAGGATGACAAGAACAACCAGAATCATGCCCAAAAGTGTAAGCAGGGCAGAAAGGATTGTCTTTTTAAGAGTGTACTGGTGAGCTGCTTTTGATGCTAACAAGAGCTGTACATAAGTCCATACTTGCTGAACGGTAATCACAAGGCTGAGCCAGAAACTTTCTTCGCGGACAAGCACTCTGGAAAGAATGATTACCGGAATTTCAAGGATAAGCCATGACATTCTTGAATAGGCAGAGAAAATCCATATTTCGCGGAATGTTCCCTTTCCGTCAAAAAGCGTACATACACCCCAGTTGCAGACTGTCCACAAAAGGAATACACCGAATGTTGAACCTAACAAAATGAAAAGATTCATGCGGTCCAGGCGGTTTGAGTTAAATACGAAACCCGTGTACTGGTAAGCAAGAACTGTCAAAAGGAACCAGACTACAAGCATTACATTCGCAAACCAGAGAGATCCCTGCTTTTCGTGCTTAAGGTCTTCCCAGCCCTTGAATGGATGCAGACAAAGGTAGAATGGGAAGCGGTACTTTTTGATGTAAACTGCGTGATCCACAGGCTGCACTTTCTTTGGCTTGATTTTGCGGAAAATGAATTTCCACAGTGGAATCAAAAGAAGGGCAATGATAATCAGCATGACCAGAGTAAAGTGTTTTCTTAAAACTTCAGTTCTGTGTTCATGATAAGCGTCGCTGTAGTAGCGGTGAGCTTCTGCCTGGCGGTAGAAAGTCATTGCTTCTTCGTAGCGTTCAAGGCGTTCGTATGCACGACCAATACCACGGAGGGTCAGCGAATTTGTTCTGTCTGACTTGAGGGCTCTGTTCCAAGGTTCAAGGGCTTCTTCAAAAAATCCTTCATCATAAAGATAGGTTGCCTGGTGAATTGCCTTACCATAATCAGTGAGTGTGAACATGGTAAGATTATTCTTTACTTTATCAAGAACATAAACTTTGTCCCCAATGGCAACAAGGTCTGTAGGACTGGTGAATGTTCCATGCTGGCTGCCTATTCCCCCAAAAACTCCAAGAAGGTTACAGTCCTGGTCGTACTGGAAAACTCTGCCTCTTTCTGAATCAAGAACAGAGATAAATCCCTCTGGATCTACATCCACTGCAACCAGGTTAGAACGTTCTACTCGGTTAGAATAAGTATTTTCTGTATCACCAAAAAATTCCAAATCCGGCTTCTGACCTTTGAAAAGAATATTTTGTGAAAGAGGATTCAGTTTTTTTACCTGACCCTTTTGAACTTGTTCTCCAAAGTTAGATACTGTGTAAATGAAGCCTTTTTCATCAATTGAAAAGTTTACATATTCAATTGGAACGTAGCGGGACATTCTTTCCTTTTGGGCAGATGTTGCCAGTTTTCTCCAGAAGCGGTCTGTCAAAAGTTGAGAAGTTACGCTTACTTTATTTGATCCGAAGAATCCAAGGAAGTCTCCGTTTTCATCAAAAGTATAAGCTCCTTCAAAAGAACCAAATGAAAGAACATAAAGAATGCCCTGATTGTCTACCAGCACTTTTGTAGGTGAAAATTTTTCTTCTTCAGAAAGAAGGTCTGTTACCGGTTTTACAATTTTTCTGACCAAACTGCCGTCTGGATTGCATTTCCAGACACATTCAGCGCCTTTATCTGCAATGTAAAGAAGGCCGTTTGAATCGTAGCAAATGCCCTGTGGGTCAACAAGAGAAACTCCACTTTCAAGGGCCGGTCCTTTCGATAAATCAAGTACGCTCAAAACATTGAGTGAAGAATCCAGTTTTACAATACGGGCGTTTCCTTCATCCAAAATGCTGATATTGTTTTCGCTGTCACGGCAAAGGTCGTCCGGAGAACTAAAGTGACCTAGGCCCAGTGAGTGACCGTCAATAACTTTTTCTACATCGTAGATTGGGTTTGCAGGAACTGATGTTTCCCAAATGCCGTAAGTGTATGACAGCCAAGGAACATCCGCATCCGAAACAGGAAGAGAAACTGCCTGTGAAAGAGCTAAAGTTGCAATTGCCGTAAGAGCAAGGAACTTATTTTTTATTTTGATTTTCATTGCCCTACTCCTTAATACCTGATGTTGTCATGGTTTCAATAACCTGACGCTGAGTTGCCGTAAAGAGAATGATTGGCGGCAGCATCATTACAAGAATAACCGCAGATGTAGCACCGGTTCTTGCAAGACCACCGGCCTGTACCTGAGTCATTATAGAAGGAAGTACCTTCATGCTTTCGTCGTAAATGTAAAGGTTACCGTTCTGGTTCCATATATTCTGGAAGGCAAAAATGATAACTGTAAGCCATGCAGGTTTTACAGAAGGCATTACAATCTGCCACCAGATTCTGAATTCGTTGGCACCGTCAATTCGTGCAGCTTCCAAAAGAGATGTTGGAATCTGTCCCATAAACTGCTGCATAAGGTAAAGGCCCATGGACATTTGAACAACAGGAAGTACCAAAGACCAGTAAGTATTTATAAGGTGGAGTTTGGCACTGATGATGTACTGTGGAATGTAAAGAACCTGTGTTGTAAAAAGCAGGGCCATGACGATGATTTTTGAAATAATCTGTTTGCCTGGAAAGTTGTGCTTTGCAAGAGGATAGGCTGCAAGTGAAGCAAAAATTACGTTTCCTCCGGTAGCAAGAACTGTTACCAAAACAGAGTTAAAAAGATAGCGGCTGAAAGGCACCCACATGTTCTCAAGAATTTGAGAAAGCTGGACAAAGTTGTTCAGTGTTGGGTGGGCAACATAAAGTCGCGGAGGGAAGATTAAAATTTCTTCAATAGGTTTAAAGGCATTTACTACGGCAAACCAAATTGGCAGTACCATAAATGCGCCCAAAATCAAAAGGAAGAGCCCCAGCAAAATATCAACTGCACGGGAACGGTTTGCCTTTTTAGCGCCACGGTACCAGAAGTGACGCCTTCTTAATTTTCTTTCTTCTTTTGTAAGCCTAGGCTTGTGAGCTTTTACGGCTGGTCTTATCTGTGCACTAGTCATTTAAGTTCTTCCTTAGCAGTTTTGTAATTACGCTATTTGTTAAAATCATAATCAGGAACAAGACAACGCTTAATGTACAAGCATAGCCCATTTCGAAACGGACAGTACCATAGTCTATGATGTAGGTACCAATCGTATCCCCGGCATAACCTCTAGTCGGGAATCCTCCGACTTGCTTAATAACTTCAGAAACACCGAATGAACCTGAAATCTGCATAACGGCACCAAACATAAGCTGTGGAGCCATAGAAGGAATTGTTATGTACCAGAGTTCCTGCCAGCGGTTTTTTACACCGTCAATTCTGCCTGCTTCGTAAAGGGAATTATCAATGCTCTGGAAACCGGCAATGAATGACAAGAAGCCAGCACCGAATGACAGCCAGATCTGTACGCAAAGCAATACGCCAAGAACGTAGTCGCTGTTACCAATCCAGTCGATTGGTTCCTTGATGATGCCGAACTTCATGAGCCATGCGTTTAAGAAACCGTAGTAGTCACCTGAAAAAATAACTGTCCAGATGAAGAAGATGTTTCCTGCAAGCGTTGGAGCATAGAAAATCAATGTCCAGATTGAGCGGGCAAGAGGCTTGTATTCGTTAATCATCCATGCAAGAAGGAATGAAAGAACGTATGAAATAGGACCAGTGATAAATGCAAATACAAGAGTATTTTTAAGTACCGTTAAAAAAATCTGGTCGTCCAGCAAAAGACGTACATAGTTGGAAAAACCAACAAAGCGAGGTCTTTGCAACATGTCAAAGCTGGTAAAACTTAATGCTATTGACGAAAGGATTGGGAGGATCGTAAAAATGAAAAACAGAACCATAAAAGGTGCCATCATCAAATAACTTGAACGCGTTTCCCAGTGAGCTTTCTTTTTTTTCTTTACCAGAACAGTTTCAAGTTCCGGAGACTTATTTTTACTAGTCATCGATTCCAAGCTCCTTTCTCTTGCGGAGAATTTCTTCATTTATCATATCGCAGTACTTATTCAAAGTAGCGCGGGCATTTTGATTGTTGTAATAAACTTTTGTGAATGCAATATCAATCATACGGATTGTGTAATAACCACCCGGTACTTCAGGAATTTCCTTAACATCCACCCACTGACTTTCAAGCAGTTCCTGTTCTGTTTTAGACCAGCCCATTCTGTGGAATGTTTCTACATTGGCTGTTCCAAGGCGGGCAGCTGTTCCCAATAAGGTTTCAAGCTGGTTGGCATACTTAAGCTGAATGTCAGCAGAAGTCCACCACTTTAAGAATTCCCAGCCTGCTTCAGGATTTTTGATTTTCTTGAACATGATGATTGCACTGCCGGAAGCTGATTCCTGGCGGTTAATCGTACCGTCTTCCATGAGGG
>CAVCWN010000207.1:0-2606 GCA_963605975.1 Desulfovibrionaceae bacterium
ATCTTTTACAGAATAATCTTTTGTCTTACTTTCATCTTTTTCATCAGAAGTTAAATCGAAAGAATCATCAGAGGATTTTTTTTCTACAGAATTTTTTAATTCAGCAAGATAGTCACTTTCTGTAGAAGAATCTTTTACAGAATAATCTTTTGTCTTACTTTCATCTTTTTCATCAGAAGTTAAAGCAAAAGAATCGTCAGCAGATTTTTTTTCTACATTTTCTTTAATCGAAGCAAAGTAGCTTTCATCATCCGGATTTATAATTAATGCCTGGACAGAAGTTTTCTTTGAAAAATCCGAATTTCTTTTTGGGAGTTCAAACTGAAGATTTTCAATATTTTCCAGCTTCAAATAATTTGCAACTTCACTGGAAATAATTAAAAGCTCCCCATTTTGAGAATCACCTAAATTTCTAACTTCTACACTTTCTCCGGTCGAAGTATTTTTTAAAGTGATTAAATCACCTTCAATGTAACCAGGTGCCTTAGCATAAAATCCTCCTGCCATATCACCGGAAGAATCAACAATCAATGATGTTGAAGAATATGCTAAAATCACTGTATTAAAAAATGCAATCAAAAACAAAAAAAATCTTTTCATATCTACCTGCTATCTACCTACTCGCTATTACTTCTCTAATGCTTCACGCATATCGCTAAATAATTCTTCTGCCAAAAGTTTTACACCATCTGAAGAATTATTACTTTTAGAAACCTTATTTATTTTATAGGATTTTGAGGTTTTATTTTTTCCACTTTTTACATTTACTAATGACCAGGTAACTTTTTCAATCGAACTTAAAATTTCAGATGAAGGATTTAATGAAGCTTCTTTTTTATAATCCACGGTTACAACAATAAGATATTGACACATTCCTTCAAGGGCTTCTTTAGAGGCTGTCTTTATTATCTTTGAATCGCTTTCATTATCATATTCAGCAAAAATCGGGGCATTTGTAATAATCATTCCGCTATCAAAAAATGCTTCCATTATTGTGCTTTCAATAATTTCTGTCTGCTTCCTGATATTATTTTGATTTTCATCATGCTGAATCACTTGAAGTTCCACAGACTGGGCATGCAAGGCGCAAAGTGAAAATGCTAAGAGCAAGAAAGTTAAAAGTGTTTTTTTAAGTTTTCTCATAAAAATCCCCTCAAAAAAAATCTCTTCACTTCTATTTTTCGGCATATTTACAATGATTTTTTAGATTTTCTTTTAAAAGACTTTTTAAATGGAAGCCACTAAAGTCTGGCCTGTTCATTGCAATTTTTCTTTCCCCCCCCTTAATTGTCATATAAAAAGTAGAAATTTTTCATACTTTAATCAAGAATGATTATACTATATAATATTCCTAAGATTGAAGAATCAAAATCAGACTAATATTATCAGAGAATAAAATGACTAAGGTTGAAACGAATATTTATATAATTGGAGCTGGCTTTGCGGGTCAAATGATGGCCTCTGAACTGACAGAAAAAAAAATCTTTGGTTCAGTAAAAGCTTTTTTTGATGACAATGAAAATCTAACTGGAACTTTTATAAATGGAATTCCAGTTTTTGGACCTATAGAAAATATTTCTAACCAAGTCCATGCAAATGTCCTTGACGAAGCAATCATTGCAATTCCTTCAGCAAGTAAAAAAAGAATAAAAGAAATTTATGATTGCCTTAAAAAATGTGGTTTTATAAAAATCAAAATTCTTCCTTCCATTTCACAAATCATTGATGGAAAGGCCCATTTAATTCAGGCAAGGGAAATTGATCCTTTGGACATTTTGGGCAGAAATCCTGTCATAATTCCTTTACATGAAAGTTTAAAATACTTAAGGGGAAAAAGAGTTCTTATTACTGGCGCAGGCGGTTCAATCGGTTCAGAACTTTCAAGACAGCTTCTTTCGGGGGGAGCTGAAAGACTTTATCTTTTCGGGCATGGTGAAAATTCTATTGTAAATATTTACCGCGAATTGCACCTTCTTCAAAACGAAGGTGTTGGGGAAAAGGCTACAATTGTTCCAATCATTGGAGACATGAAAGACAGGGACTATGTGCGCTACATTATTTCTCACACAAAAGCTGATATTATTTTTCATTGTGCTGCTTACAAACACGTTCCCATGATGCAGGAAAATCCTGTTGCCTGCATAGAAAATAATGTTTTTGGAACCAAAAATCTTCTTGAAGCCGCTTTAGATTTTAATGTTCAGCGCTTTGTTCTTATTTCAACAGACAAGGCTGTTTCCCCGGTTTCCGTTTATGGAGTGAGCAAAATGCTTTCAGAAAAGCTTGTTAATTCTTACGCGCAAAGGGCTTTGAATAATCAGGCATTTATGTTTGTCAGATTCGGAAATGTTTTAGGTTCACGCGGTTCCATACTTCCCATTTTTAAGGAACAGATTGCGAATGGAGGACCAGTGACTGTAACGGACAAAGATATGGAACGTTACTTTATGACAATTCCGGAAGCATGCTCTCTTGTTTTACAAACTGGCGGTGTGGGCGAAAATAATGCATCGTACCTTTTGGATATGGGCGAACCTGTAAAGATTTTAGATTTGGCAGAACAAGTAATAAAATTTTCAGGACTTGAACCTTACAGGGATATAGAC